>DRKO01000155.1 GCA_011051745.1 Chloroflexota bacterium
GAGGCGTAACGCTTCGGACTTTTTCAGAGATTTTTTCATGGATGCAGTGCCCACCGTTTTGAAAGACCGGTTTCTTCTCTCGTGAGTCTCGGCAAACGGACCGGCTGCCCCTCCGATCTGCAAATCGGAGAAGACGGGTCGTTTAATCTCACTCTTACTATAGGCGCTGATGAGCGCCTGTGCAACATGTCGTCGCGTAGTGTGTCTTCGCCGGCGGGGGATGGGGGATCGGGCCGTTGACGCTGCTCACGAAGTCGAACCGCTCCTCCCGCCGCCCCGGATCAAAAAGCCCCATCCCGCACGGGGGTGGGGCCTGATCACGGGCTGGGCCATGGGACCGGACGCTACGAGCCGGTCTCGCCCTTGAAGGATGCACCGAAGAGCGGTGCGAACAGGCAAAAGCCGAACAGACCGGCTGCCAGAGGCACAAGCCCCACGACTGCCAGGATGATGCCACCCGTGCCGCCCACGACCAGCAAACCGACCGCGATCAGGGCGAGACCGGCCACGATGCGCAGGATACGACCGGTCGTGCTTGACATAAAACGTACGAACCCCATTGAGTTTACCTCCTGAAAAACGTTCCCTCTGGGTCAGTCCTTCTGACCCTCTCGCTTTTTAGACGTAGAAGGTCGGGAAAGGTTACATGGCCCGGCTCTCTAGCCGTTTTCCTTCTTGCGCTTCAGGAAGGCATCCTGCAACTGGTTGAACAGCCGCTCACGCCGCGCCGCCGGGATCGCTCGCCTGCCCTGTCTGCGGTACAGGAAGATGGTCTGCTGGGTGGTATCGAGCACCACCCGGCAGTTATGGCAGGTCGCCAGATGCTCCTGAGCCTCGGCGGTCAGCTCTTCATCCAGGTTGTTATCAATATAATCTGACAGGTAGGCCAGCAGTTCGTCACAGTTCACAGGTTTACTCCTCGGGTAAGCCCCTCAACCGGTCGAGAAGGTGGGGGGGCTTACGTCAAAGGAACGTGAGCGAATTCCTGTGCCGGTCGGCCCCCTCTGGAATTCCGATCACGTTCCGCTCTGCGAGGGGGGCAGCCTCTCGGCGAAGTAGCCCGCGAGACGCTCGCGCAGCAGCAGCCGCGCCCGGTGCAGGCGGACCTTGACCGCCCCCTCGCTGATCTCCAGCACCTCGGCGGTTTCTCTGGTCGAAAGCCCCTCGATCTCGCGCAGGACAAACGCGCTGCGCAGGCTTTCCGGCAGTTCGGCGATTGCCGCCTCGAGCTCGGCCTGAGCCTCTGCCGTGTCCAGCAGGGACTCGGGAATGTGGCTCCAGTCTACCAGAATGGCGGGGGCGGGGAGTTCCCCCTCGTCGGGGTCGTCGTCAATCGGGCGGGTTGGCCGACGTTTGCGCAGACGATCCAGGCTGGCGTTATACGCCACGCGGTACAGCCACGTTCCGAGCTTCGAGCGTCCCTCGAAGCGGTCGAGGGATTCGAACAGCCGCAGGAAGGTGTCCTGTACCACCCCTTCCGCCTCGTCCTCATCACCCAGGACGCCGACCGCGACGCGAAACAGACGGTCCGAGTAAGCCTCGAACAGAGCGGCGAACGCCTCGGCGTCTCCCTCGCGCAGCGCGGCCAGCAGCTCTTGCTCGGAACTCATGCGGAAATACCCTTCTCTTTTAGACGGCGCAGCCACGCCGGAGGTTACCATCTCCTGCCCGGATTGGCAGATCGGGGGAGGCTTTCGGGGGCGGAAGATGGCCCCTGAATGCTACAGGAGCACGCTTGCAGGCGTGCTCCTGTGACGATGAGTGAGGGTCGGCAGGAGGGTGGATGCTATCGTGCCAGATGCTGTTGCAGACTGTAGATGACAGGGAGCCAACACCGACCCCATTCACTTCTCTTAGATGCAGTAACTGCCGGAAGGTTTCAAATTCCGGCTTAACGTACCCAGACGATGGCGCTCTCACCGGCCAGCGTCATCCCCTCCCCGATCAGGAGCGGCCCGTAATCGGGGGCGTGCGCCACGTACAGCCGGTCGTCGCTGAAGAAGAACAGCGAACGCCCGTCTGGCGACCACGTGGCATAGAACACCCACTCGTCAAACACCTGACGCAGTTCCGCGCCCGGCTCCGTCGTCCCGATCCACAGCATCCGCTCCGCGCTACCGGGGTCGCCGCTCGACCAGGCCCACCACCTCCCATCGGGCGAGACGGCCAGGGGATACGCCGGAGCGGGCGGGATGCTTACCTCCCCGTCGAGGCTCACCACGCGCGGCCCGGCGGGCGTGTCAATAACAAACCCCTCTACGGCGGGCTCCCATCTCAGGAGGCCGGGCGCTCCGCTCGTCACCTGTTGGGGTGTGCCGTCCGGCGGGATCAGGTACGCGCCGGGGGTGATGCCCGGCGTGCATTCTGCTATGTAGGTCGAAACGGTGAGCAACGCCGTGCCGCCTTCCGGCTCGACGGCTATCCGGTCGAAATATCCCTCCCACAGCATCGTTATCTCGCCGGTCGGGATGTTGTAGGTGCGGAGTTCGCGTCCCCCGCACATGGGGTCCCAGGTGTAGACGATGAACGTCTGCGGGTCGGCCCAGCCGACGATCACCTCATCGCCGCTCATCCGCCCTCCCTCGGTGGGGTCGTAGAGCGTCAGCACGCCTGAGTCATCGGCCCGCGCCGCCCAGACGCCCTCCATTCCGTATCCGGCCCCCGTGCCGAGCGTGCTCACTCCGGCGTGGACGATGTATTGCCCGTCCGGTGACCAGACCGGTCGGATCGCCTGACTCGGCCCGTCGGTCAGCCGCGTGATTGTCCCGTCCACGAGGGAGTAGACGTACAGATCGGACGTTGGCCCCTCCTGTGCGCCC
>DRKO01000156.1 GCA_011051745.1 Chloroflexota bacterium
GCCCCTGAACCCCGCGATGCCGTTAAGCTCGGTATGCTGCTGTTGAGCATCGTCCGCACAATTACCGAGTGGGGCAGCCGCCGGTAAGCCCTGACTCGATCCCCCGGCTGCCTGCTCGCCCGTTCTCCCGTTCCGGCGGGAGGGGCGGCGGCTGCCCAATCATTGCTCTTATGAAGCACACACTGGCGGAGATCGCCAGCGAGATCAGCCTCCGGGGAGCCGCCGCATGGGCTATGCGGGCGGTGCTTCTGATAATCCTCCTGCGTGCGACGGCGCACCGTCCCCCTTACGTGATCGTGGGGCCGCCCCGGACCGTCGAGACAGAGCACCCGATCACCTGCGTTCACACCCGCCTGACCGACGAAGTAGAAGAATGGAAGATCCAACGCACTCTCCAGATGGTGCGGGAGATGGGCGCGACTACGATCGTCGAGTTCTTCCCCTGGCCTTACATCGAGCCGGAACAGGGGATGTACGTGTGGGATCACTCGGATATGGTCGTGAGGCACGCACGCGCTCAGGGGCTGACGATCATCGCTCGCCTGGGGATGGTCCCGGAGTGGGCGCAGCCCTATGGCGAAGACGAGGACGTCAACACCAGCCTGACGCATCTGGAGCCGGAGCGTTTCTGGGATTTCGGGAACTTTGTGGAGACATTCGCCGCGCGTTACCGTGATGATATTGACTATATCATCATCTGGAACGAACCAAATCTGGCCTATGAATGGGGATATCAGGAGGTGCTACCACAGCGCTACGTGAGCCTGCTCCAGTTTGCGACTCCGGCAGCGCGGCGCGGCAACCCGGATGTGGTTGTGCTGGCCGGGGCGCTGGCCCCCACCCTGGAACCTGTCGGAAGCCCTTATGGTATGAACGAGATTGACTATCTCACACAGCTCTATGAGTGGGGCTTCGGGGATACCTTCGACGCGCTGGCGGTGCATACCTATGGCTTCCGGTTCCCGCCTGAGGACCCGCCCGCTCCAGATGTGCTGAATTTCCGCCGGGTCGAGCTGCTGCGCGAGATCATGATCGCCAACGGCGACGGGGACAAGCCTATTTTCATCACCGAGTCGGGCTGGAACGATCACCCGCGCTGGACGAAGGCGGTCCGACCGGGGCAGCGGATCGCTTACACGATTGACGCTTACGAATACGCAGAGGCTAACTGGCCCTGGCTGGAGAGCCTGTGCCTGTGGGCATTTCGCTACCCGGCCCCGACCTATGGCTATCCCGATTATTTTACGCTGGTCTCCCCCGATTTTTCCCCCAAGCCGATCTACTACGAGCTACAGGCCTGGGCACGCGGATGGCAAACCGATCCGTGAGTGCCCCCATCCCGGCTCCCGCTGAATTTGACCGGCGGCTTACTCAGACGGTATAATCTCGTCCCGTTGTACAGTACAGGTTCTAAGATATCGCAACGCTCGGCCAGCCCTGTGCTGGCTTCTTACAGCTTGCTGCGCCTGCCGCAGGATGCGGCGGCGCGGTTGACAAGTGAGGCACAATAATGAGCAATGATCTGATAAAATCCCTGGAGGCTCCCCCCAATCCGAACATCCCGGAGTTGCGTCCGGGGGATGTGGTGCGGGTGCACGTCCGGATCGTTGAGGGCAACCGCGAACGTGTGCAGGTCTTCCCCGGTACGATTATCCGTCTGCGTAAGGGGGGTAACAACGCAAACTTTACCGTCCGGCGGATAGCGTCCCACGGCATCGGCGTTGAGCGAACTTTCCTGCTCCGTTCGCCCCGCCTGGAGAAGGTGGAAGTGGTCCGGCATTCGCACGTGCGCCGAGCGCAGCTTTACTTCCTGCGCAACCGTCGGGGGAAGCGGGCCACCCTGAAGGAAAAGAGATAATCTCACAGAGCCTGTCTGACCGGACAGGCCCTCCAGCCATTCCTCAGGGGGCAGGCCGTTGGCTCGCAGGCCACTGATCGGCATATCCCTTGCCGCGCATAGACTGGCGGATTCTGAGACAGGCGGCTCTGTTCTACGCGTCAGGCCCACCTACGCGCACGCCGTCGCGGTAGCAGGTGGTACGCCTGTGCTGATCCCGTTATATGTGGGCGCCGAGACCCTGCGCAGTATATATGAACGGCTGGATGGGATTGTGCTTTCCGGCGGGGGCGACGTTGATCCATCGTATTACGGAGCGGAGCGCTCTCCGTACACCGTCAGGGTGAACCGGGAGCGGGATGAGGTCGAACTGCAACTGACGCGGTGGGCCTGCGCGGAAGATAAACCGCTGCTGGCTATCTGCCGGGGGATTCAGGTCTTGAACGTGGCGCTGGGCGGCACGTTGATACAGGATATTCGGGACGAGATCAGCGGGGCGTTGAGGCACGACGCCAATTCAGACGTGTGGTTTGAACGCCCGGCCCACACGATCACACTCACGGACGGAAGCCGTCTCCAGAGAGCGCTGGGGGTTGGCGAGGGGCCGCTAGAGGTTAACAGTCTTCACCACCAGGCCCTGAAAGATGTGGCTACAGCTCTGGATGTCGTCGCCCGTGCCAGCGATGGGATCGTTGAGGGTGTGGAAATGCCGGAGCGACGCTTCATTGTGGGTGTGCAGTGGCATCCAGAGACGCTGGTAGACGAGCATCCGCCCATGCGGAGGCTGTTTGAGGCCCTGGTCAGGGCTGCACAGGGTTGAACTCCATGTCCCCGGCGTTCGCCCGTCGGGGTTTATTTGAACGCAGTCACGAAAGCGTGCCGGAGCATCGGCATCCGGCCTGCTGCGGGTTGTGTGAGCAGAGGCGGGGTATGTCTCCGCGCGGGTGACTGCGAGCGTCTATCTGCTACCTGCTGCTACACTGGCCGAGGTGAGTGTTGCAAACCGATACGCGCCCGATCGCGATGCTCGATTCAGGTGTCGGGGGTCTTTCAATCCTCCGCGAGGTACGCCGCCGACTCCCAAACGAGAACGTGCTCTATTTCGCCGATCAGGAGCATGTTCCCTACGGCCCACGCGACTCTGAGGAGATTCGGCGCTTTGCACGGGGGATCACCCGCTTTCTCTTAGAACTGGAAGCCAAAGTGATCGTCGTGGCCTGTAACGCGGCTTCGGCGGCCAGCCTCTACCATCTGCGCGAGACGTTTCCCCATGTCCCCTTTGTAGGAATGGAACCAGCCGTTAAGCCCGCCGTTCAGCAAACCCGGAGCGGCGTAATCGGGGTCATCACGACAGAAGCGACCTATCAGGGGGAGCTTTTCGCCAGCGTGATTGACCGATTCGCCAACGGTGTGAAGGTCGTTACACAGGTTTGCCCCTCATTTGTCACGCTGGTTGAGGCGGGCGAGCTTGACACGGCGGCGGCCCGCCAGGCGGCAGAAGGATACCTGAAGCCGCTGCTTGAGGCCGGGATCGATCAACTGGTGCTGGGATGTACCCATTTCCCGTTCCTGACCCCCCTGCTCCAGGAGGTCGCCGGGCCGAAGGTGCACATCGTTGATCCCAGCCCGGCAGTCGCCCGTCAGGTGGAGCGCGTAATACGCCTGCAGCGCAATGTGCCGGACCGTGAAGGGCTGGTTACCTTCTTTACAAGCGGGCGGCTGGAACCGTTCTATCTTCTTGTGAAGAGGCTGATGGACGAGCCAATCAGGCGAGAGCAGGTTTTCCGCGTTCGCTGGGAGGGGGATCACGTCGTCTGGCGAGGTAGAGCCCCCTGAGCGGGGGAATGTTATCCCTCCGAGGAGGAGGCCGGAGAAGAGAGATCAGGAGGGCGCTTCCTGATAATCGTCTCGTCTTTGGCGGCCTCGGCGGCCTCTTTCAACCTGAGCATCCGCTCGCGGGCGTCCATGGCCGGGGGACGGATGGGAAGCACAACATGGAATGTGCTACCGGGCCGCTTCTCCTCATCGCGTCCCTCGCTCTCCACCCAGATGCGCCCTCCGTGTCCTTCTATGATGCCTTTGGTGATCGCCAGCCCCAGCCCTGAGCCTGCTCCCTTGAATTTGGTATCTCCGGTTGAGTGGTGAGATACCGGGTCCACCCGATAGAACTTGTCGAAGATCAACTCCTGATCGGCCTCATCAATTCCAATGCCGTTGTCGGATACCATCACCCGCAGGGAGAGAGGATTGCCGTCCTGATCCTTCTCGTAGATCTGGCCTGTGATGGTGATCCGCCCGCCGTCGGGCGTGAACTTGATAGCGTTGGTGATCAGGTTCTTGAAGGCCTGAACGAGCCGTTGATAGTCGCAGTAAAGAGAGGGCAGGTTACGGAGACCACGTGCCACGAGCGTCAGATTGCGCTCGTGGATGGCGTCCGCGTAGGGCTCAATGGCGAGTTTAACAATGCTGGAAAGGCTGGTCTCCGTGAAGGTGAGATCGAGGCTTTCCACGTCAATCTGCGAGACATCCAGCACCGAGGCGATAACATCGGTCATCCGCTGGCAGGCCAGGCTGAGGTTGTGGGTGATCTCGTTCATCTGCTCGCTGTCCAGCAGGTTCCGCTCCGTCATGCTGAATAGCAGATCGGCATACCCCTGAATCTGAGTCAGCGGCGTGCGCAATTCATGGGAAGCGATGAGAATGAAATCGCTCTTAACGGCGTCCAGACGCTCCAGACGCTGGTTTGAAGCCCGCAGGTCCTCGTTCAGGGCGCTGATCTCACGGTTAAGGCTGCGCAGGTCGCTGACGAGACGGGCGTTGTTCAGGGCGACCACCGTTTGCTGGGCCAGAGCGGCCAGCAGATCGATCTCAGGCGGGCGGAACGGTTCATCGCTGCTCTTTGGCCCCAGCGCCAGAAGGCCGATTAGCTCGTCTTCCTCGCCGATAATCGGGGCGTAGATCGCCATCTCAAGCGAGCGGAAGTAGTCCAGCTCCGCGTCAGGGGCCTGGGCGAAATCCTGATGGTAGTCGAGATCGTACTGGAGCAACGGGCGGTGAGCGGTTGTGAAGTAGCGGTAGATCGGACTCTCAAGTGAGAGGTATACCGGACCCGGGCGACGCTGCCGCTCGCCGCCGATGATCTCCAGCGCTACATGATCCTGAAGGGGGGTCGCCATGATCAGGCAGCCACGCCGCGTTCCCAGCAACTCGTTGATGGTCTGGGTGACAACATCGGCCAGATCGGTCAGGTCGATCACCCCGCTGATGCGGCGGCTGTACTGGCGGGCGGCCTCGGCGGGGTCGGGGAGGCCATAGCGTCCCAGACGTTCGAGCAGCCAGCGGAAAAGCTGGTTGATGGGCTGGGAGAACACCGCAAGCAGAAGCGCAGCGACCAGCCCGACCACCCAGCGCTCAACCGGCAGGGAGGGCGGCAGAGGCAGGTAGAGAGTGGCAAGGACGGCCCCCAGAATCAGGGCGGCGTTGACAAGCGTCAGGATCGAGCGATTGATCACCCAGCGTGTTATGTCGCGCAGGTCGGGGACGCGGTGAGCGACCACACCATAGACTGCCCCGATGGCGGCCAGCAGCCTGAGCACATAGCCCGTGTAATTCCAGGGCGGCTTCAGCCAGGCAGAGAGGGTGTCTCCTGCGATGAGAAGGGGCAGGACGGCTCCCCAGAAGAGGATGCGGTTGGCCCGCAGGGGAAGCGGTTCGCTCAGGAAGGAGCGTCCCACGGCCACAAAGAGAATGGCAGTCATGAGCAGCCATCCCAGGCCGAGAATCTCCGATCCCAGCGATATCTGCACGCCTGTCAGGCCCCAGTCCGGGAAGCGATCGACCAGCAGAGGGGCGGTTCCCAGAAGATCAGCCGAGAAGACACCGACGGCCCACGCCAGACTGAGGCCTCCCCATGCCGCTTTCATGGCAAGCCCGTAGCCCAGATAGCTCAGGGTCAGGAACCCGATCAGGGCGAAGCTGATCACCAGTCCGGCGATGGCTGCCATAGAGGGTGTCAGCGGGGCCGGAAGCGTTATCTGCTCACCGAGAAGCAGGGCGTGTAGCCCCATCAGGGCGGCTGAGTAAAGGCAATAGAACAGCAGCCAGTTTCTGGCTCCGCTCTTTTGCAGGCGCCGCAGAGCCACAAATCCCAGCAGGATCAGATAAGCAGCCGCCAGAACCAGTACGGGGATCATGAGCCTGTCTTATCCGGCCTCACCGGTGGTTTCGTCCTCTTCATCACCGGCGGCCTCTTCCTCTGCCTCTGAGGAGGCCCCATCCGGGCCGCTCCCCGCCAGGAAAGTTGACTGCTCAAGCTGGGCCTGCTCGGCCTGAAGGGCCTTCTCCCGCTCCAGACGACGTTCTGCGTCCAGCAGGGCGATTGAGGCTATCGTATCCCCCGGCGCGAGGTCCATAAGCTGGACACCCTGTGTATTACGCCCGATGCAGGAGATGTTGTCTACCGAGGTGCGCAGTGCCATCCCGCCGGTTGTGATCAGGGTCAGGTGATCGCCGGGCTCCACGACACGGGCAGCGACGATGGGACCGGTCTTCTCGTTACGCGCCAGCGTGCGCACCCCCTGCCCATAACGCGACTGAGTGGGGTACTCGCTCAGGGGAGTGCGCTTGCCGTAGGCGTTCCGGGTCACGACCAGAAGCTCCGCATCGGGATTGTCAATAACATCCATGCTGGCGACTTCGTCACCGGGCAGCAGCTTGATGGCATTGACCCCGGCGGCGGCCCGCCCCATCGGGCGAACCTCGCTCTCGTGGAAGCGGATGGATTGCCCCTGAGCGGTTACGATGATCAAATCCTGATCACCCGTCGTCAGCTTGACCCAGCCCAGCTTGTCGTCCTCATCGAGCGTGATGGCGATCAGACCGCTCGGACGGACCGTCTCGAAAGCGGAGACCTGAACGCGCTTAATACGCCCCTTGCGCGTCACCATCGTGCAATACTCGACTTCCTCAAAGCTGGGAACGGCCAGAGCCGCCGTGATGTGCTCATCGGGCCCCAGGTTCAGGACGCTCTGGAGAGGGATTCCCTTGGCGGCGCGTCCGGCATCCGGTATCTGGTAGGCTTTCTCCTGATAGACCTTCCCACGGTCGGAGAAGAAGAGAATGCTATCGAGCGACCCGGCAGCGAAGACCTGTTCGACGTTGTCTTCGTCGCGGGATCGGATGCTGGTGACACCTTTACCGCCACGTGCCTGCGTCCGGTAAGCGCTGGCGGCCACGCGCTTGATGTATCCCTTGCGTGTGAGAAGGATCAGGACATCCTCATCCCGGACGAGGGCTTCCTCGTCGAGGCTCTCCAGAGCATCGGGTATGATGTGTGTGCGGCGTTCGTCCCCGTAGGTGGCTGCCAGTTCGTTCAGATCATCCCGAATCTGGAGAAGAATCTTCTTGGGGTGGGCCAGCAGGTCTTCCAACTCCGCGATCTTCTCCAGAAGGGACTGGTATTCTTCCTCGATCTTCTGACGTTCGAGGGCGGCCAGCCTGCGCAACTGCATATCCAGGATAGCCCTGGCCTGCTCATCCGTCAGCTTGAACTCGGTGATCAGGCGGGTGCGGGCTTCCTCCGCCTCGGCACTCCGGCGAATGAGGCGGATGATCTTATCCAGGTTGGCAATGGCAACCAGCAACCCTTCCAGAATGTGCGCCCGGCGGCGGGCACGCTCCAGTTCAAAGCGTGTCCGGCGCTCGATCACAGTTCGTCGGTGGCTGATGTAGTGACGTAAGGCCGCCTTCAGGGGCAGGAGACGCGGCTCCCCGTTAACAAGGGCGAGCATCTGAACGCCGAAGGTGGTTTGCAGGGGCGTGTACTTCAGCAAACGGTTGAGCACACGGCGGGGCTGTGCGCCTCGCTTCAGCTCGATCACAAGCGACATCCCGCGCCGATCCGACTCGTCGCGCAGGTCGGAGATCATCTCCAGGCGTCCGCTCCGCACGAGCGAGGCGATGCGCTCGATGATCGTCGTCTTGTTGATCTGGTAGGGGATTTCCGTCACGACGATGCGATAGCGGTTGCCGGGCATCTGTTCGATGTGTACATCTGCCCGCAGGACAATACGCCCCTTGCCGGTGGCGTAAGCGTTGACGATTCCCTCCCCGCCAACGATGATACCGCCCGTCGGGAAGTCCGGGCCTTTGACGAACTGCAGGAGGTCTTCGACGGTGACATCGCTCAATTCCTCATCAATGGTATCCCCCTCGGGGGCGGTCATCCTGTCAATGAGGAAGGAGATCGCCTGAGCGATCTCGGTCAGATTGTGAGGCGGGATGTTGGTAGCCATCCCCACCGCGATGCCTGAGATGCCGTTCAGCAGCAGGTTGGGCAGCCGGGCCGGTAAGACTTCCGGCTCCTGGAGCGTGCCGTCGAAGTTGTCGGTGAAATCAACCGTATCTTTGTCTATATCGTCAAGCAGGAGCTCGGCGATCGGCGTCAGACGGGCCTCGGTGTATCGCATCGCTGCCGGACTGTCGCCGTCAATCGAGCCGAAGTTGCCCTGCCCATCTACGAGGGGATAGCGCATGGAGAAGGGTTGAGCCATGCGGGCCATCGCCTCGTAAATGGCCACATCCCCGTGAGGGTGATACTTCCCCAGCACCTCGCCGACGATACGAGCGCTTTTCTTGTATGCGGTGTTGGACAGAAGACCCATGTCGTACATAGCGTAAAGGATGCGGCGGTGGACGGGCTTTAAACCATCGCGAGCATCAGGGAGCGCGCGGGCCACGATCACGCTCATTGCGTAATCGAGATAGGAGTCGCGCATCTCCTCGTTAATGTCAACGGGCCGTACAGTACCTATATCCATTCCAGACGATCTCCACGGGACGCCTCAGGCGTGACCGGTCAGCAAGAGACAAAAAATAAACAACAGAGCTTTGAAACCCTTATTCCTCCGGTGACTGGAGGAACCTTCTGGCGAGTTGAGCAAACAGCGCCTTGATTATACTTCAGGCGGGGGGGGAAGGCCATTTCTGGTTACAGGTGGAAGGCGAGGAGCTGATGGTCACTCCGTATTTGCCGCTGGCCGGGTATGGTACAATAAAACGGTGGGAGGTAGAAGGAGAAGAGAGGAATGAGTTATCAGAGGAGGCAGGCGCTGTACGAGCAGTGCCTGTCGCGGGTGTTGATCTGTTCCCAGCCGGAGAAACGGGGGGAGACCTTCGGTGTGGAGGCTGTCGCCAGACGGGCTGCGTGGGCTATCCATCGTAATTATCACCGCATCCCTCTGAACATGCCGCCGAACCCTCAGACCGGTGTGCCGGATCAGTACGTGGACGAGGTGATCAAACATGTGATCGAAGAGGGAGCACGTGTCGAGGCGCTGAAGAGAAAGGACGGGAAAGCGTGGGAGTGGGCTCTCCGCTTTCTCCACACCCGGGTCCGCAGCTATCTCTTCCGGCACGGCGTGCCCGTTGATCCGACATCGGTTGAAGACCTGGTGCAGATCTGTGCTCTTAAGCTCTGGCTCTCGCTGGAGCGCTATCCGTATGACAGTCAGCTAGAGGCCTGGCTCTCGGTCTTTGCCGCCCGTGAGGTCCATAACTGGTGTCGCTCCCCCGGATTCAGATGGACCGTCTCTACCCTTTCGCTGGAAGAGCTGGGAGCCGGGCTGTATGCCTCTCCGTCCGGAGATACCATCCCGGATGAGCGGGCTTATCAAAGCTTCCGGGCACGTGAGCGATGGCTTACGATAGAAGCGGGACTCTCACGGCTGAGCCCCGCCCAGCGCGACCTTGTCCTGCGGCAGCTCAGCGGGCAGACAACCCCTGAGATCGCGCAGGCTATGGGATGCACCCGGAACGCCGTTTACAAGCTCAGGCAGCGAGCGGTCGCAGAGTTGAGAGGATTTCTCGCGGCAGGATGAGGAAGTGAGCAGTCAGGCCGGGCCCGGTAGCGACTATTACGAGGAGCACAGGAAAATCCAGGAACTGCTGCCTCGCTACCTGGAGGTGTTGCTGAGAGGCGACGACGCGGCAGCCATGTATCCCGCCATCGCCAGCCACCTCGAATCCTGCGAGGAGTGCCGGGCCATCCTGATGGATGTGCTGGCTTGCTGGGGTGATGAAGTACAGGAAGAAGGACAGGCAACGGTGAATGATCTCCCCTTTTTACATCCTGAACAGGTATACCATCTCATCAGACCGGGGAGTACGGTTGCTTCATTCAGCATCCATATCGTCCTGACAGGGGCCTTTCTTCAGGCCCGTTCCCCTGTTGCTCCGGATCGCCCTGCCCGGCGGGGGTTCGGGCCGATCCAGCCGGGCGGGCGTTTGTTGCTGTATGACACTCTGATCGTGGGCGGGGAACCTATTCAGGTGATGTTGATGCTGCACAACGGCTCTGCCCCCGATCTCTACCGGGTGACAGGGGAACTCTCCGCCGTTCTTCTGCCACCCAACCTCTGGGCCCGGTTGCAGGTTGGAGAGAGGACGTACTACACACGAGTACAGGATGAAAAGCTGGAGTTTGAGGACGTAGCCTTTGGGGATGTCCCGGAGCGCATCGTACTCACGCTGGAAGTGCGTGAATAAGACTCCTTTCGGCTCCGCGCCACCGCCCGGAGTGGATGCCGGGGCCCTGCAGTCCCGCCTCAGGGCGGTATCCCCTGCGCTTATCTCCCCCGATCAGATACAGGCTGCCCGTCGGGAGGGCTCCTCGGCTTGGCCCGATCAGCCGGAGAGGCTTCTCCAGCGCGGGCTTGAGCGAGGACGCGTGCGTCCGGTGCTGGGCGCTGCGCTGGGGCTGGGCATGCTGGACGCTGCGACCCGGCGGCAGGACGACGGCTTGAGAGCGCTGGCGCTGGTTGTCCTCAGCATCGCGCTTCCCTGGTGGGGTTACCATGCCGGGGGAGCGTCCGCCGCGGCGGAGGCGCTCGCCCTGCTGGATGAATCATCAGCCGGGGAAGCACGCCTCTATGCCCGATGGCATCAGATCCTCAACGAACGACGCCTCCGACACCTTCCGAATTCCTTCGAGCAGCTTGTCGAAATCGCCGCCCGTTTAGAAGAAGCCGGTGATCGAGCGGCGGCCATGCGCTGCCGCCTCGATGCGGCCTTTGGTGCGCTTTCGTCCCGCCGTCACCATGATGAGGCGAAGCGCCTGCTGGGGGAGGCGGAACGTTTCTTCGCCGCAGGCGGTCTGGAAGGCGAGCGGGCGCTGTGTCTCATCCTGCGGGCCGATGAGCACTTCAATCACGGCGATCTTGAGGCCGGGCTGGAGATGCTCGATCAGGCAGAGGGGGCGTTTCAGGAGACCGGAATGCCCGCTATGGTGGGCTTCGCCTGGATGTACCGGGGCATTTATTTCACCCACCGGCGTCAGATGGACGTGGCGGAGCGCTGGCTGCGAAAAGCCTGCGAGCGGGCGGAAGGGCTGCAACACATCTACTATAAGACTCTCAGCCTGATACAGATCGCCTTCCTCCAGTACCAGCGGGGAGATATCCACGAGAGCCTGATCACTCATCAGGCCATCCGCCGACTGGCCTCTGAGCTCCGGCTGGGGCTTGTCGCGGCCAGCAGCGAGATGACCGCTGCTCACCTGCGGGTGCGGCAGGGCGATTACGGGGCTGCGGCTCAGGGCTACCGGCTCGCCAAGACGTTGTTTGAGGAGGGCGGCTTTGAGACGTTTGCGGCTCTCTGCACCATGAACCTGGGCATCGTGGCCCGACGTGAAGGGAATTTCGCCCGATCGCTGCGCCTGCTGAATGAAGCTTTGCAGGTCTTTGACGCCGCTCAGACGTATGAACACCGCGCTAACGCTCACCACAATCTGGGGAAGACATACGCGGCGTTTGGTTACTTTGAACCGGCAATTGAGCACTTCCGGCAGGGCATCCAGATTCTGGAGGAGGCGGGTATACCGGCCCAGGCCGTGCGCCCCATGATCAACCTGGCCGGTCTGCTGGCCCGGCGGGGCGATAAAGAACGAGCGCGGGAGCTTCTGGAGCGGGCCGAGGTGCTGGCCGGGGAAGCGGGGCTGGCTATGGACCTTGCTCTCAGCCAGCACGCCATGGCCGATCTGCTGCTACAGGATGGGCTGGCGGATGAGGCTCTGGCGGCTTACCGCGCCAGCCTGAAACGCTTCCAGACGCTGGAGCAGGAAGAGGCAGCCTGGGAGGCCCGGCAGGGGATCGCGGCGTCGTACATGGCGCTGGGGCAGGTGGAGGCTGCCGCCCGCGAACTCGAAACGCTGAATGTGGAGAAGCTGCCCGCCTCGCTGCGCTGGCGGCACCATACGCTCCTGGCGCGGCTCTTCCGGCTCCGGCGGCGCCCCCGGCAGGCGCTGGAGGCCTACCTGGAGGCGCTGACGCGAATCCGGGCGGCCCGCCGCACGCTCACCCGTGAGGATGAAGTCGAGCGATTCGCCCTCGCGCTTCAGTCTGTCTACGAGGAGGCCTTCGGGCTGGCGGTCGAGTTGAACGACCCGGCGGAGGCGCTCGCCATCGCCGAACTGCACGGCTCGCAACTGGTGAGTGTCCGGCTGGGATACAACATGCCGGATGGTGACGACCCCCGCGATCTCCCGACGCGGCTCGGCCACATGCTCAGGGAGCGGCTGGGCGATGCGTGGACGGTGCTGCGCTATGCGTGGCGGGGGGGCGACCTGTGGGTATTTGTGCTCAGCCCTGACGGCCTGCAACACTTTGCCCTGTCTCTGGAGGGAGGGGCACGGCTGGCACTGCGTGCCAGCGCCAGCCCGGATGATTCGTTCCGGCGGTTCGTCTATCTGGGGCAATCAGCGGCACAGGCGAACGCGGCCAGGATGGGGCGGGAGAGCCGTCAGCGGCTCTTCGACACGCTGCTGCCTGAGGCCGTGCGCGAGCGGCTCATGCCCGACCACACGCTGCTGATCGTCCCCTCGCATCAGTTGCACGGGCTTGCTTTTCAGGCCCTGCTCGCCGGCGAGACACCCCTGATCGAGCAGACGCGCCTCCTGTACGCGCCTTCGCTGGACGTTCTTAGAATCTGGCTACAGGCGCAGCCGGGCGGAGCCTTCAACGGGGGACGCGGCCTGATCATCGCCCAGTCGCATTTCGAGCAGCCCGGCTACAACGACCTGCCCCATGTGGAGCGTGAGGCGGAGGCCGTTCTCCGTTCGGAGGGGGAGCAGGCCGAGCGACTGGCTACGGAGGCGCTGAACCGCCGCGCACTTAACGAGCATGGACGGACGGGGCAGCTTGCCCTTTATGACTGGCTGCACATTGCCACCCACGCCCACGCCGATCCCCAGACGGGGACGTTTACCGGCCTGCTGACAGGCCCGGACATTCTGGAGGTGGGAGATATCCAGCAGTGGCGTCTGAACGCGCGGCTGGTGACGCTCTCGGCCTGTCAGGCCGGGCTGGGGCGCTGGTATTACGGGGATGAAATCTCAGGGCTGGCGCAGGCTTTTCTGAGCGCAGGGGCCCGGACCGTGATCGCCAGCCTGTGGCAAACCGCAGATGACTACACCGCGCAGTTTATGGCGA
>DRKO01000157.1 GCA_011051745.1 Chloroflexota bacterium
ATCGCTCTGTTCGGATTGTCCCGACAGGGTGACAGGGAGCCGTTCCAGCGAGGGCCAGTTATAGACCGCAACCCAGAGATCGTATCTCCCCGGCGGCAGGTCAGGGGGAAGGATGAAACCGAAGTTGTCGCGGTATCGGCGGCCCGGCTGCCAGCGGCTTGTTGGTGCAAACCCACCGACCGGCTGCCGATCCTGCTGAAGAACCAGTTGCCCGGCTTCGTTGATAAAGTAGACGCCAACTGTGTAGTCCGTGTTCATCCCGCCCGTCGCCTCCCAGAGAAGCGAGAGACCGAGCATATCACCGGGATGCAGAGGGGTATCATCGTCCTCTGCAGGCGAGCGGTTAGTCGAGAGATCGTAGCCGACAAAACGGATGGACGGGCCGAAGCGGGCTTCCAGCGGGTGGGCAGGCTCATCATCCGGCAGAGGGGCGCGGAGGGGAAGGTAGCTCACCAGACGCACAAGCGGGCTGAAGTCGGTCGCCTCGACCTGATAAGCGTACTTGGTCAGATACCATTCAGCGGGGCGTGTCGTCCAGGGCAGGAAGGGGCTGTTGTCCACCACCAGCCAGATTGGATGCCCGTTGTACAGCACCCCGCCGGGCATGGTGGAGTTTATCATGCTGACCGAGACGGGCGCGATCAGGTCCTCCACCCGGTCAGAGACGACTTCCGGCTCCTGCTCCGGACTGTATCGCTCCCCCGGCGAGAGGGGAAGGCTGTACCACGTTGCCCGGCCCTTATAGTAATTCATGAAGTAGGGCACATATGAGGGAGAGGACAGCATGATGATGTCATCGGGTGTCGTCCGGCTGGCAAGGTCGCTGCGCAGGGCATGCAAAGCTTCGTTATGCCCTTCGTAGCGGGGATCATCGTATGCCCGCCACAGCGCGAAAACGCCCAGCGCAGCAGCCACCAGAGGCATGAGAAGAGCGCAACGCCAGTGCCCTGGCCGGACATCCCCGCGCTGACGCAGGCCCGGCAGCAACACGCCCCCGACCAGCCCCAGCCCGGCCATGATAAGCGTGACAACCGGCCAGTCAGGCTGAGGAATCAGCCACAGCAGATCGGTTTCCGCCTGCGGGAGGTAAAGCAGGCTACCGATGGCCTGAGACCAGCGCACGCTCCAGATGATCGTGTCGTGCCAGGGGACAAGGCCGGTGGCTGCCTGCTGGTAGGCGTAGTAGCTATGGATGTTGACATACGTACCACCGAGCTGCACCGCCAGCGCACCGAGAACCAGCACCCCCAGAGCAAGGCGCGGCCACGTAGACTTATGGTCCAGGATACGCTCAAGCAGAGGCAGGGCCGCCAGAACGAGGAAGGGCGTTAAGGGAACCATGTAGCGCGGCCCCCAGCCTGCACCCCCGTGCCAGAGTTCCTGCCGGACTGCCCCATAGCTGAAGGCGAACCAGAGCGTGAAGGCCAGCGGCAACCACGACTCGCGCCATCGTCTGCGCGGCAGGACGAAAGGCCCACCAAGCGCCAGAAGCGTCACTGGCGAGTACCAGAAAATCCCCTTGCCGGGGCTGAAAAGGTAACCGAGCGTGGGATACCAGGCGTCGGGCAGGCCCTCGATGAAGTCCACCACCCGCTGGCGGATCACGTAGCGTCCGGTGACCGCCTCCAGTTGCTCACGGTAAAAGAGAATGGCCGAGGCGAACACGACGGCGAGGATCACCAGGCCAAGGCCAAGTAAGAGAACCTCCCGCCGATGCCTGGAAAGCGGCTCCCGGCCCGGATAGGCCAGCAGGAAGAGAAACGGCAGCGCGATTAGAGTAGCTTCCTTGCTGAGCAGCGCGATCAGGGTGACGGCGATGCCCAGCCCCAGCCACAACCAGCACCGGCGCTCTTCGGCTGCGAAGGCCGTTCGCCAGCGATTGAGGAAGAAAGCCGCTCCCAGCAGGTTAAAAGTGGTCAGCGGCTCGCGGAAGAAGGTCTTTGTGTAGGGCCAGGCGATAGTCGCCAGGCCAAAGAGAAGCGCGGCGATAAGCGCCGTCCGCTCTCCATAGCCCAGATCAAGGGCGTAGAAGAAGATCAGCAGGCCGGTCAGGGCCGTGATGATCGGATTGAACAGGAAAATAGCATGGACGTTGCCCACCCAGGGCGTGTGATAGGCCAGCCAGTAGAGGGGGATCGCCAGAATGGGTTGCGCAGGTTCAACATCAGAGGTCTGGAGGCCGCGCAGGTAGACCGTTTCGTTCAGCAGCAGGCTACCCCGAATAGCCAGACTGTCGGTCGTATCAATGATAAACAGCTCATCGTCGGAGTTGATCGCCCCGGCAAAAGTGAGCAGATAGGCCAGGAAGAGCAGCGTCCCTATCGAGAGGGCAATAGCCAACCGGCGGCGACGTTCAGACATCGTGGAGGCTGACATAGGCGTTTGTTCAGTGGACGGAGGCGTCGGTAGCGGGAGACGCAGGGCCTTTGAAGCGGGCCTCTAGCCAGACCAGAGAGACGACGAAAAGCGCAGCCAGTATAAAAAGGATCAGGCGGGCCTGAAAAGGGGTCGCGTCACGCAGCATCAGAGCGACCAGCCCCAGCACAGCCGCGATCAGATAGAGGGTCATCACAGAGCGGGATGGGTCCATGCCGAGAACGGAAACAAGCCGGTGAGAGGTGTGATCCTTCCCTCCCTGATAGACGGGTTTCCCCCGCCGGAGACGCGAGATCACAACCAGCGTTGTGTCGAAGATCGGCAGCCCCAGAATGATGATCGGGATCATCCACGTGACATCAAGGGGACGCCCCACGAACTCCAGTTTGATGCCCAGCACAGCCAGCACAAAGCCGAGGAGCAGGCTCCCCGCGTCCCCCATGAACAGGCGGGCCGGGTTGAAGTTGTGGTACAGGAACCCGACACACGCACCGACCATCGCCGCCGCCAGACTGGCGACCAGCCCCAGCCCCTCGACAACAGCCAGCACCAGAAAAAACCCGCTGGCGACGGCGGCGATCCCGGCAGCCAGGCCGTCCATGTTGTCAAGGAAGTTGATCGCATTGCAGATGCCGAGAATCCAGAACCACGTCAGGCCGACGTTGAGAATCTGCGATGAAAAGATCGTGACCTGCACGCCGGAGAGGATCAGGATCAGGGCGGCTATGGTCTGCCCGGCCAGCTTGATGAGCGGCTTCATCTCGAAGCGATCGTCCCACAGACCAAACAGGGTGACGACGGTCGCCCCGCCGAGCACTCCCATCATCTCCTGATAGGGGCGTGTGTCGGTCATGACGACAGCCGCGACCAGCCCGACGTAGATCGCGACGCCCCCCAGCATGGGCACGGGGTTGGAGTGCAGCTTACGGGAGGCGGGCCGGTCCACAAAGTCAATCGCCTGAGCCAGCCTGCGCATCAGCGGCGTGGCGATGAAAGACACCAGGCCGGAGGCCAGAATGATCGGGATAAACTTACTCATAGCGGTTCCTGACCGGCAGGGGAAGCCCCTTCCGGCTCAAAAGCTCCTCGTATAGCTGGCGGATGTCCGCGATCAGGCGGTCGGCATCATAGCGTTTCAGCGCCCACTCGCGGGCCTTTACGACGTGCGGTTGCGGCGTGGCCCGCAGCGCATCCAGAATCGCCGCCGCCAGCGCCGCCTCGTCGCCGGGGGGAACCAGCGCTCCCAGTTGCCCATCCCGGAGCAGATCGGGGACGCCCCCGACGGCAGTCGCGACAACCGGAACCCCGGCGGCCATAGCCTCGATGATAGAGACGGGCGTACCCTCGTTGTGGGAGGAGATCACCAGCACATCCAGATCGGCGTAAATGGCGGGCAGATCGCGCCGCCAGCCGGTGAACCGGACGACATCGGCCAGCCCGAACTGTCGGGTCATGTGCTCCAGTTCGGCGCGTCGCTCTCCGTCGCCGACGATGAGGAAGCGAGCGTCCGGCATCGCCTCCGCAACCCGTCTGGCCGCCGCCAGAAACAGCTCATGGTTTTTAACGGGCACCAGCCGCCCGATGATACCGACAAGCGGAGCATCTGTCGAGAAACCCATCTCGCGCCGCAGCCCCCCGCGCAGGGCCTCCAGATCGGAGAGAGGAAGCAGCTTGAGGCCGAGCGGGACAACGCGGATTCGCTCCGGCGGCGCGATACGATAGGCGATCAGGTCTTCTCGCAGCCGGTCGCTGATGGTCAGGATCATATCTGACGCACGGGCCGCCCGGCGCTCCAGCCAGATAAAGAGGCGGGTTTTAGCAGCCCCGAAGTAGCCCCGGAAGACGTGCCCGTGAAAGGTGTGCACGATGACCGGTACACCGGTCAGGTAAGCGGCCAGCCGCCCCAGAAAGCCCGCCTTGGCGGTGTGGGTGTGCACGATATGGGGGCGTTGCTGACGCATCAGGCGCACCAGCGCGATCAGCGCCCGCAGATCGGCCAGAGGGGCTATCTCCCGTTGCAGCCAGGGGATCACGACCGGCTCGATCCCCAGTTCGTGCACCAGATAGGTCATGTCTCCCTCGGAAGGGCCAACCACACCCGTCACCAGCGTGCTGGAGAAGGCAGCGTCCTGCAGGCCGAGCGTCAGCAGGGAGACATGAATCGCCGGGCCGCCTACGTTCAGGCGGGCGATGATGCGCATCACCCGCACCGGCCCGGTTTCCTCCGCTTTATGAGGAAGGTTGTCCATGATTGTTGCGATACCACTCAACCGTCCGGCGCAGCCCTTCGAGGAAGGGAATCTGTGGCTGGTAGGACATCAAGCGCCGGGCTTTGTTGATATCCGCCCTTGAGTGCTTGATGTCCCCCGGGCGGGGGTCTGTGTAAACGGGCGCGACGTTGCAGGCCATGATCTCCTGAAGCATCTCGACGAGCTGGTTAAGCGAGACCTGCCCGCCGGTCGCAAGGTTAAAGACTTCTCCGGCCACCCGCTCGGCGGGGGCACTGGCGGCTAACAGGTTCCCCGCCACCACGTTGCCCACGTAGGTAAAGTCGCGGGTCTGCTCGCCATCTCCGTAAATCGTGGGGGGATCACCGCGCAGCATGGCGGTGATAAAGCGGGGGATCACCGCCGCGTACATGCTGGTTGGGTCCTGGCGCGGCCCAAAAACGTTGAAGTAGCGCAGCGAGACGGTCTCCAGCCCGTAGACGTGATAAAACACCTGACAGTATTTCTCAGCCGCCAGCTTGGAAACGGCATAGGGCGAGATGGGACGGGGTGACATGGTCTCAACCTTTGGGAGATCAGGGTCCTGATCGCCATAGATAGAGGAAGAAGAAGCGAAGATCACCCGCCGCACACCGGCATCGCGGGCGGCCACCAGCACGTTCAGAGTCCCGTTGACACCCGACTCGTTTGCCCCCAGAGGGTCTTCAATGGATTTGGGGACTGAAGGGACCGCCCCCTCATGGAAAACGACCTCGATGTCCTCGACGGCTCTTCTCACGTCGTCCAGGTTTCTCAGGTCGCCTTCGATCAGATCGATTCGCTCGATGAATGCGCTCAGATTCTCGCGTTTGCCGGTGGAGAAGTTGTCGAGCACGCGCACGGTGTGCCCCTGTTCAAGCAGCGTCTCCACCAGATTCGAGCCGATAAAACCGGCCCCGCCCGTCACAAGATAGTTAGCCACGTATCATTCCTCAGATCGCTGTCGTCGGTTTCTCCGGCGTGTTAATCAAAGTAGCGCCTCATCCACAGTTCAAAGGTTAACAGTGTCCAGAGCGCATGCCCCAGGTCCGCCCGGCCACTTACATGAGCCTCAAGCATAGCGCGAACCGCCTCCATATGAAAGATGCCACGCTGTGAGGCTCTCTCCCCCAGCAGAACATCCCTCGCATACGAAGCCAGATCAGCCCGGAACCACGCTCCGACCGGCACACCAAAGCCGTGCTTCTTGCGCTCGATGATCGAGCGGGGGAGCAGGCGGCGCACCGCGCGCTTGAGAATATACTTGGACACCCGCCCCCGCAACTTCAGATCAGGTGGAATAGCCGCCGCGAAGTCCACCAGAAGGTGGTCGAGGAACGGAGAGCGGGCTTCCAGCGAGGCCGCCATAGTGCAGCGATCGGCCTTCACGAGCAGATCGTCCGGCAGGTAGGTTCGCAGGTTAACGTCAAGCAGGCGGGGGAGGGGATCGGACGAGCCATTGCCGTCCGGCCCGGCTGTGAAGTAAGCGCCGTAATGCTCCTGTACGCTCCGCTCCTGTTCCTCCCCCAGCAGGTCTACCAGCCAGGGGGCCGGAACGTATCGCACCCAGCTCAAGTATCGTTCGGCGAGCGGCAGGCTGGCCGCGTTAACAAAGCGGTTAGCTCGCCGAACGAATCCCCGGTACGTTGTTGATTCGGGAAAACGGCTGAGCACCCCTCGCACCGCGACGTGCGCCGCATCGGGCAGCCGGTTAAAGCGATCCGCCAGACGGGCCGCCCGGAAGCGTTCGTATCCGGCGAA
>DRKO01000158.1 GCA_011051745.1 Chloroflexota bacterium
GGCAGCCAAGACAGTCCGCGCGATGCGCTGGTTCGAGGTTGTCGAAATCCGGGGCCGCATTGACGATAATCAGGTCGCCCAGTGGCAGGTTACGCTTAAGATCGGGTTTGCGCTGGAAGACTGACCGGACACCGGAACGCTGAGAGTCTGTTGGGCGGGGAAGGTCGCTCTCACCTTCTCCGCTCTTCGTTCAAAGAGTGCTGTTCTCCGACCTTCTTGAGCCCCGAAAAGCCCCAAACGCTCGATTTGACACGAACTCCAAATTCGTTTAGGCTGTGGGTGATCGGACTTGAGTACAGGCCAGTTCAGCGTGGGAGGCACGCTTTATGGACGACGATCTGAATTCTCTGAGGGGCAGTCTGGGTGGCGAGGATGATGATCTCTTCGGGGCATTCTCGGACCCGACGGAGGGCGCAATCCCCGAAAATCTGGATATGCCGGACTGGCTCAGTGGTGAACCGGAACCGGCGTCAGAACCGGAGCCAGAGCCAGCCCCCTCGACCGATGAAGGGGGCGTGCCAGAGTGGCTCTCAGAGCTGGGGGAGCCGCCGCCCGATGAGGATGAGGAAGAACCTTCCCCGATGATTGGAGAGCCTGAGACGGCGCACCGGGAACGTAAGCGTCGTTCACGCTCCAGCACATTCCTGGGCCTGACACCTCAGCAACGCATGGTTCTTTCCATCTTCCTCTTTCTGGATGTAGCCGTGCTGGGATTCCTCCTGTTGCTGGCAATCGGAGCGATCAGCTTCTAGCCCTGCCACCCCGATAGGATAAAGAAGAGGGGTCTCGCACACACGGCGAGACCCCTTTGCTGTCATCCGGTTACTCAGCAGGCCTCAGCGTCAACAGTTCCCGCGCGCTGGCCTCAACCTCCGCTCGATCCCAGAGCGTGGGATGGTATTCAATGAAACGCCAGGGATCAATGAAATCATCATAGTGGCGATGGCCAGGATGACCGCTCTGTCCAGTGGTGTGCATCATCCGCGAGTTGGTGAGATCGCCCAGATCAATGATCTGCCGCATCGAAGGCACGCTGTTCACCAGGAAAGGCTCGTCAACCGACCAACTGGTCGCATTAACGATAGACGTGCCGCCGCTTGCAGCGACCGGCCCCCGGTTGAAGATCGCCTCAATTGGTCCGATGCCGGATTCCCCGAAGGTCTGGTTGGCAAATGTCGCAGTATGAACATCGCCCCAGCGCCAGGCATCCAGACGTTCCCCCAGCACCTCGACGCCATCCGCATACCCCTTTTCGAGCGCACGGGCCAGGATGTCGTCCCGCGTTTCGGTAACGTCCGGCGTGCGGAGATCATCCCACCAGGGGTTATCCGGCTCCTGCAACAGCCAGTAGACGGCTACCATCGTTCGGCTGCCTCCGCCGGGCCAGAGGTCTTCGGGAAGCTGATCGTGGAATGTCTCCGACAGCAGGGCAACCCAGAAGTATCCATAGAGGGCCGCCTCCGGGCTGTCCATGTGCATCTGCCCATCCCAGGCCAGCAGCCGGTCACGGGCTTCCGCAAGGGCCGGGTCCTCAAAAGAGAGACCCTCCAGGTAAGGCAGAATCTCCAGCGCTGAGAGGTTCAGGTTATCGCCCTGCATGGTTGCCACATCGTCAAGCGAGATGCCATCCGGGTGCTCTTCGATCATCTCTACAATGCGGCGGGCACGATAGCCGTGATCGAACCCCCCGTAATTCATGATCAGGTAAGGATACTCAGGACTAACAACCGGGTTGTTGGCCGTGACGATATACCCCTGCGTCGGATTGTAGGCGCGGGGCAGGTCGTCATACGGGATGAAGTCCACCCACTCGTAATCGTCCGTCCATCCGGGTGCGGGCAACGAGCCATCGCCACCGGCCCGGATAGGAACCTGTCCGGGCATCTGGTAGCCGATATTCCCCTCCACATCGGCATAGACGAAGTTCTGCGAGGGCACAGTGAAATACTGGAGCGCCTCACGGAAGTCTTCGTAGTTCTGGGCCTTATCCAGAAGCAGGATCGCACGGAACGTCTCAACCGGTTGAAGGGCCGTCCACTGAAGGGAAAGAGCAGTGAATTCCAGCCCCTCCGGGAACCCCGGCGGGCCAATGGTGAAGCCCGCCTGATCCTGCATACTCTCCATGTCTGTGACAATAGGCCCATGTCGCGTATAGCGCACCATCAGAAAGTACGGCTCGTCCTCGCCCTGAACGATGATCTCCTCCGGGATGAGGTCCATATCCACCCACTCGCCGTTGACCTCATACTGGTTGGGGTTGGCGGGGTTGATGCGCTCTATATAGAGGTCCTGCACATCGGGGTTGACGTTGGTCATTCCCCAGGCGATGCGGTCGTTGTGGCCGATGATAACACCGGGGGCCCCGGCGAAGGAGTAACCACGCACCTCGAAGGGGCAGTCGGGCGTCTTTTCCACACAATGCAGCCCGATCTCATACCAGATGGAAGGCATCTGAATGCCCAGATGCGGGTCATTCGCCAAGATCGGGGCTCCGGTGTCGGTCAGATCGCCAGAGAGAACCCAGTTATTCGAGCCAATCCCCTCCCCCCGGCCAAGAGCGAGCGACCGGGCAGGATCGAAGCCGCCCACCAGACGAGTGTTAACGTCATCCAGATGGGCCAACAGGTCGCCTGCATTCCGGGCACTGCCTGAGAGATAGTCAAGCTCCTCGTCAGGGACGATATAAGGCATATCGTCGCGATAGGTGGGAAGCAGATCAGCAGCCATATCCAGCCCGACGGCGCGGATCAACTCAACCCGCCTTATCTCGTCCTCCATGTTGCCACCCAGATCGTACGCCATCACCTTTGCCCACGTCAGCGTGTTGATGGGCGTCCAGGGTTCGATCTCCACCTCGACACCCATCCACTGGAGCAACGCGAATTCCAGGCCAAGCTGCGCCGGGCGGCGGCTCTGAGTATAAGCGTTCACACCCGCTGCATATGCTTCCAGCGCCCGGCGGGTTTCGGGATCGGCCAGGGCGTATTCCTGCTCTGCAATACGGGCAAACCCCATCGTGCGCAGGAAGATATCCGAGCTGAGCGTCGCTTCCCCGAAGAACTCGGAGAGCCGTCCGGCGCCGATCCGCCGCCAGAATTCCATCTGCCAGTAACGATCCTGAGCATGGACATAGCCCTGAGCGAAGAAAAGATCCTCGGCGGTTTGGGCATAGATGTGGGGAACCCCATAACGGTCGCGGTAAATCTCAACCGGAGCGGTCAATCCCTGGAGTTCAACCGTGCCCCTGGTGCGGGGGTAGGCCCGGCGCGAGATACCCAGCCAGACTCCACCAAGGATCAGAGCGATCACCAGGATCACGCCGACGATAATCCCGGTCACTCGTAACGCCTTCTGCATGCTGTCTCTCCCTTTCACGAAAGTCAGGACACGAACCCGCCGAAGCACAATCAGCGGAGCGGCCCCGCTGACCATACCCCCGGCAGTTGGGGATTTGAGGCTTTGGCCTCCTCAAATCCCCGCGCTTGCACATAATTGTAAGCATTTTTCGGCAGGTCAAAAATGAAAGCCTGTTCCGGGGCTACCCCTCCAGCCTGTGAATCCGGACTAGCTGTTCGACCAGATCCTCTGTTCCCCGGCCCGGCATGTCAAACGGACCCAGTGGATCTACCACCTCATCCTCCCCCAGCAGGGCATAGGCCACGTTCAGGATGCCGTATCCCAGTACCTCCAGGTCATACCCCCCTTCCAGCACAAACACGATCCGCCCATCGCACAGTTCGTCAGCCATGGCGATCAACTCGCGGGTCAGGTGAGCGTATCCCTGAAGGTCAAGCTGAAGCATAGCCAGCGGATCGGCCCAGTGGGCATCGAATCCCGCGGAGACGAGGATCAGATCAGGAGCGAAGCGCCGGGCAGCAGGCCACAGCACCCGTTCGTACAGCAGGCTGAAACCTTCATTCCCCGTGCCGGGGCGGAGGGGCATGTTGATCGTTGTGCCATACCCCGGCCCCGTGCCGATCTCATCCAGTCCGCCTGTGCCGGGATAGAAGGGGTACTGGTGTGTGGAGACGTATAACACACTCCCATCTTCGTAAAAGGTATCCTGCGTGCCGTTGCCATGGTGGACATCGTAGTCAACGATCATCACCCGCTCGACCATCTCGGAGATGGCCTGAGCGTGGCGGGCAGCCAGCGCGACGTTGTTAAACAGGCAGAAGCCCATCCCCTGATCGGGAGTGGCGTGGTGACCGGGTGGGCGAACGACAGCCAGCGCATTATCCGCCTCCCCACTGAGGATAGCCTCAACAGCCGCCATCGTCCCCCCGGCGGCAAGGCGGGCGACCTCGTAGGAAACAGGAATCACATAGGTATCAGGGTCGAGCATGCCACCGCCGCGCTCTGAGACACGCCGGACGATCTCGATATAACCGGCCTCATGCACCCGCGTGAGTTGCTCCACCGTCGCCGGAGCGGGTGTGATGGTCAGGAGCCGCTCGATCATGCGGGTTTCTTCCAGCACCTGCCAGATGCGCCGGATGCGCCCGGCGTGTTCTGGATGCCCCTCCAGCGTGTGCAGAGCGTAATCCTGATGGGTCACATACGCAGTGGTCGTCATGGCGCGGTTTCCTCTCCCTATCGTCCCCTTCCCCGATCAAAGCCCACCCCTGACCGGCGTCCCATGCGCCCGGCTGCGCAAATGGGTATACTGGTAGCATGAGCAAAGAGATTGGTCGCCGGCAGTTCCTCCATCTGCTGGTGCTCTCAGGCGTGGTGGCGGGCTGCAGGCGCTTGGTTCCTGAGGAAAGCACCCCTTCCCCGATCACCCCCATTCCCCCTGTCCCAACCGTGACCCTGACCGTCGCGCTGCGCTTCAGCCCGGAGAACGACGCCGTTGACTACAGCCCCAACCCGGCGGGGTGCGACCGCACCACCATTCAGGGAACCGTGCGTGACGCAAACGGCAGAGGCGTTTCACAGATCATCCTGCGCGTGTGGGCGCAGGATGATAGCTGGAGCGGCGCAGTCATGACCGGCGAGGACGGCTTTTACCGGGTTGATCTCGCCGACGGCCTGACGGAGAAGATCTACCGGCTGCAACTGGTTGACCAGAGCGGAACTACATTGCTGAGCGATGTAGTGATCGCCCCGGCAATTCCCAGTTGCGATCTCAACCTGATGACTGTGAACTTCGTCGCCGCTCCCTGAGCCTGCGCCGTCAGACGATCCCTTCCAGCTCAGACAGAAAGCGGTTAACCTCCCGGTGGGTATTGTAATGCGTTACCCCGACGCGCACCATGCCACCTCGCTCTTCACAGCCCAGCGCTTCCATCACCGCCAGCGCATAATAGTTCCCATCCCAGAGATAGATTCCCCTGTCGCCGAGCGTCTCGGTCACCTCCCGCGGGGATTTTCCTTCGACCGTGAAGATGATCGTCGGGACACGCTCGCTTGCCTCGTCAGGGTCGGCGATTCCGGCCACCTGCACCCCCGGGATCGCGTTTAGCCCCTCCAGTAGATGACGGCTTAACGTCTCCTCATAGGCCTGGATCGCCAGCATAGCCTGCTTCAGTATCCGGCGCCTGCCCTCGTACTCTTCCACCTGAGAGGCAAAAGGCTGCCCGCACTGCTCGCCGATCCACGCCAGATACTCGACCGCCGCCGTCACTCCAGCCAGCCCCTCGTGATTCTGGGTTCCCGTCTCCCAGCGACTGGGGACCGCCTCAGGCGCAGGGCGCACTTTGTAAGCCGGCAGACTGGCAAGGTGCTCATACTTACCATAGAGAGCCCCCACATGCGGGCCGAAGAATTTGTAAGCTGAGCAGGCCAGAAAGTCGCAATCCAGCGCCTGGACATCAACCGGACCATGCGGCGCATACTGGACGGCGTCAATGTACGCCAGTGCACCGACCCCGTGCGCCATTTCGACAACCCGCCGGATATCATTGATTGTCCCCAGCGCATTGGAAGCATACACACAGGCCACCAGGCGTGTTTTACGGTTGAGCAACCGCTCCATCTGCTCCATGTTCAGCCGCCCGGTCTCCACGTCAAAATCCACCCACCGGACCGTCAGCCTGTAGTCGCGGGCCAGAAGCAGCCAGGGGGAGATGTTCGCATCATGATCCATGCGGGTCACGATGATCTCATCCCCTTCATTCAGAACACGACCGATAGAGCGGCTGATGTGGAACGTCAGCGTTGTCATGTTCGGGCCAAAGACGATCTCATTCGCAGAAGATGCGTTCAGCAGATCGGCTATCGCCTGCCGCGCCTCCTGGATGGTCTGATCGGTAAGACGGCTGGTGCGAAACGCGCCATGTGAGTTGCTGTTGGCCTCAACCAGATAATGGCGCATCGCGCTGATAACGGTGGAAGGAACCTGCGTGCCACCGGGGTTATCAAAGTACACCGGTCGGATGCCGTTCACCTTCTGGCGAAGGGCCGGAAATTTGCGGCGTATCCTTGAGACATCGAAAGCGGGCTGCGAGCCAGTCTCTAAAGCCTGTGCGGCGCTCGTCATCACACGCTCCTTTCTTTACATCGGGCGCGAGGGATGGGTGGAATCCCCCATTGTCGCTCTCTGCTGGACGTTGTACAGTGAGGATAGTTCAAGCGTCTCACCACCATTCAATTCAACCCCACCTCCTTATTGGCACTGGGGCAGCCCGCGTGGCTGCCCCTTCTCGTTGGGCGGGGGCTACCCTTCTCTTCCGATTTCCCAGTCTACGACATTTTCCGCGCGTGAGAAACCAAAACAAGAGTCGCCCCCTTAGGGAGATAAGAAATTCCCCGGCCTGCCCGTCTCCGAACGGGCCGGGGAGACATCTCAGGGAAGAAGACCGGCGCTCAGACGACGATATTCACCAGACGCCCGGGAACGTAGATCACCTTGCGAGGCGATTTGCCATCCAGATGAGCCTGGACTTTCTCCGAGGCCAGCGCCCTGGCTTTAACAGTTTCCTCGTCTGTGCCCGCTGGAACGGTGATGCGATCACGCACCTTGCCGTTGACCTGAACAACGATGGTGATCATCTCCTCGGCTGCGATCTCTTCGTCGGCAACCGGCCAGGGCTGCTGATGAATGCTGTACTCACCCCCGATGCGCGCCCACAGCTCTTCGGCGATATGAGGCGTGAAGGGGGCCAGCAGCAGAAGCAGGGTACGAACGGCTTCGTCCCATGCCTCCGTGCGGGCGACCGGCGTCGTCCGGTAGCGTTGCATGGTGTTCTTCAACTCCATCAGGGCCGCGATGGCAGTATTGAAGCCGAACTCTTCAATATCCGTTGTGACGCGCAGGATGGTTTGATGCACCTTGCGACGCAAAGCCCGCACATCCTCAGCCGGAGCCTCGCCCTCCGGGCTTTGCAGCGGCTCCGTGACCAGCGCCCAGACATCGTTCAGGAAGCGAACCACCCCATTGATCCCCTGACTATCCCAGGGGCCACCCTGATCCCACTTGAAGGCGAACATCAGATAGGCCCGCACGGCATCCGCGCCATAGGTAGCAACCAGATCATCGGGATCAACCACGTTCCCCCGCGACTTGCTCATCTTCTCGCGGTCCTCACCCAGGATGATGCCCTGGTTATACAGGCGCGTCATTGGCTCGTCGAACATCGACTCCGGCTGATGCTCCGGGTCCATCCGTTCAACGCCCTCAAATACGCCACAGTCGCGCATCGCCTTGGTGAAGAAGCGGGTATAGAGCAGATGCATGGTGGCGTGCTCGATGCCGCCGGTGTACTGGTCAACAGGCAACCAGTAGCTCGCTTCTCTGGGGTCGAAGGGACCTTTATCATAGTGTGGACTGAGGTAGCGATACTGATACCAGGACGAGCACATGAAGGTGTCCATTGTATCGGTCTCACGCTCAGCCTTGCCGCCGCACTGCGGACAGGTCGTATAGCGGAAACCCTCATGGAACTTCAACGGCGACTCACCAGTCGGCATGAATTCGACATCATCGGGCAGGATCACCGGCAGGTCTTCTTCCGGCACAGGCACAGTCCCGCATTTCTTGCAATAGATGATCGGGATCGGAGCGCCCCAGTAACGCTGACGGCTGATCAGCCAGTCGCGCAGGCGGTAGTTGATCGCCTCACGACCGATCCCCTGTTCCTCCAGCCAGTCAATCACTGCGCTGATGCCGGGATTCTTGCGCCCCTTCTCCTCGGTAACCGCCGTTCCGTTAAAAGGGCCGGAGTTAACCATCACACCGGGGCCGTCATAGGCCTGTTCCATCGTCGCGCCGTCCAGTTCCTCGCCTTCCGGCTGGATGACGACCCGCACCTCCAGCCCATACTTGCGGGCGAACTCAAAGTCGCGCTGGTCATGAGCGGGA
>DRKO01000159.1 GCA_011051745.1 Chloroflexota bacterium
GATGATCAGGTGAAGGCGCTCAACCGAGAGGGGATCGTCCGGCAGGTCAAAGCACGAGAGAATGTTAAGGGCGATCAGCGCCGCCAGTCCCTGCCCGTTGGGCGGGCACTCGTAGATGCGCACCCCCTCAAAAACGACGCTGATCGGCTGCTCCCAGGTGGAGGTGTGCGCGGCCAGATCGTCCACCGTCATAACCCCGCCGAAACGCTGTACCGTCGCCGCGATCTTCTCCGCGATCTCACCCCGATAGAAGGCTTCCTTACCGCCCCCGGCGATGGCCCGCAGCGTGTTCGCCAGCGTCGGGTTGCGCATGATCTCGCCCGCACGCGGCGCACGCCCGTTGAGCAGTAACTCCTGCCCGCCCGGCGAATTGCCAAGCTGGCGACCGGCCCCGCGTGCCCAGAAGTAAGCGGTGAGCGGCGCGACGGGGAACCCCTCTTCGGCCAGCCGGATGGCAGGGGACAGGATGGTTGCGAGATCAAGCGTGCCGTGCCGCTCGATCAGGTCACACCAGCCCGCGCAGGCCCCCGGCACGGTGATCGTGTGGGCGTGGAAGGGAGGGAGCTCCTTCTCAAAGCCCTGCTCTTTCAGCAGGCCGGGCGTCAGGCCCGCCGGAGCGCGACCCGATCCGTTCAGGGCCGTGATCTGTCGGGTCGCCGCCTCATAGAACAGCGCGAAGCAGTCACCACCCAGCCCGGTGCTCGTCGGTTCGGTGACGTTCAGCGCGGCGGCGACCGCGACGGCGGCGTCGGCGGCGTTGCCGCCCCGCCCCAGAATCTCAAGCCCGGCCTGGGTCGCCAGTGGCTGGCTGGAAGCCACCATGCCGTGCACGGCAAACACCGGCGAACGGCGCGAATTGAACTGCGGGGGACGATCGAACGTCGTAAACACAGTAGCCTTCCGGTCAGGGAATGGGACGCTACACCGGCAGGGTGTTCGCCAGAATCAGGGAGAGCGCCCCGAAGATATTCCAGATCACATGCCCGACGATGCTGGCCTGCACCGAGTCGCTCACGGCACGCAACGCGCCCAGAAAGAGCGAGAGCAGCAGGATCATGACAATTGACCCCGCCGTCAGGAAGCCGGTCGGGATGTGCACCAGCGAGAAAAGAAGACTCGTCAGGAGGAAGGGGACCAGATGCCGCCGCCAGAAGGGTTGATCCGGCTCCCCGGCGGGAAGCAGGGCGTTGTATAAGGCCCCCCGGAAGATAAATTCCTCGGCGAAGGGGACAACGGTCGTCACGACCAGCGAGGAGGCGATCTGAAGCGTCGGGCTGCTGAAGAGCAACAACTGAGGCTCGACCTCCGCCGGGCCGATGAGCAACGAGATCGGAACGACGACCATAAAGACAAACGGCAGGGTGATCAGGGGGACCATCCACAGCCTGATGCGGCGGGGTTTGCGCCAGGCCAGCCAGTCGGCCATTTCGAAGGGGGAGCCGGGGACCAGCCAGCGCCAGGCCCGCGCCCAGACGACCGCCAGAGTCACCGTCGCCAGCGCCGCCAGCGCACTGGCGATCAGCGCCAGCCCGATCCCATTCTCCGAAATCAGGAAGTCCACCACCTGCTGCTGCGTCCGTAGATTGCCGTTGACGATCAGCACGGCCAGCACCGGCAGCGGGATCAACAACTGGAGCAGAACATACGTCCCCAGCAACAGCCCGGCCAGCGCCCAGAGCGCCAGCCTCGGCGGGGCGGCGGGAACGTCAACCGGAAGCGACACGCCATCCCGCGCGGCAACGGAAAACTGTTCTTCCAACAAAATATCACCTGTCCCTTATAAAAACGTTCACAACCCCAGTTCCAGACGGAGCCGCCGCAGGATGAGGATCGCCTGCTCAACGCGGCCCACGTTACGCCGATCGTTCAACCAGCGCGACGCGCCGGAGGGGTGCGGCAGGGGCACAATGTGCCGCCCCTGCTCATCCACGATGGAGCTTCCGACCACGTCGGCCAGACGGGTTTCAGGAGGGTAAAACACCTGAACCGCCAGCCTGCCCACCGGCACGATCACCTCTGGCCGGACGAGCGAGAGTTCACCTTCCAGCCAGGGACGGCACAGCCTGCGCTCGGCGGCGGTGGGCACACGGTCGCCCTCTCCGGTGGGGCGTCTGCCGGGGAAGCACTTGGTCACGCTGGTGATGTAGCACGTCGCGCGGAAGGTTTCCTCGTCCCAGCCCGCCCGTTCGAGCCAGCGAAACAGCCGCCGACCGGCATCGCCACTGAACGGCTGCCCGGCGGGGGCCTCCGCCTCTCCGGGGGCCTGCCCGATCACCATCAGCCGCGCCGACGGGGGGCCGGAGAAGATGGGGCGTGACTCGATCCGGTATCCCGCTTCGGCGCACAGACGGCACTTCGAAAGGGCGGCGTGCAGCGATTCAAGGTCTGTGTACTCGGCCATACGGGGAGTGTAACAGGACACCCCACGCCGATCAAGATACCCTGCTCCCACTCATCGCCCGGAGCGAGCGGCTTTTCCGGTCGCCATAAAAAATGTTCGGGCTTTGTAACTCCGAAGCACGCCGTTGCCAGTATAATGAGACCAGAGGGGAAAACTCCAACGGGGGCCTGACTCACTCACACGGCGGACAGACAGCAAGCATGAACAATCACCCGGAAAAACACAATCTCCCCGACCGGGGAGGGGACGAAACTTATATCTTACCGATCAACGCCAGCGACCCGATGAAGGTGATCTTCGAGCGATTCATGTCGCACCATAC
>DRKO01000160.1 GCA_011051745.1 Chloroflexota bacterium
GAGAGGTGCTGAAGGAATATGAGGCGCTGGGCGACCGTCATCAGGTGGCGGTGAGCAGGGGGAAGCTGGCGGACCTGGCGCGGCGGCGCGGGGAGTGGGAGGAGGCGGAGCGGCTGAACCGGGAGGCGCTGGAGACCTTCGAGCAACTCGGCGACCGGCGCGAGATCGCGGTGAGCAAGGCTCAACTGGGACAGATTCTGATCGCCACCGGACGCCGCGAAGAGGGTTGCGCGCTGCTTCACGAGGCACGGGATGCACTCCGGGCGCTGGGCGCGGCGCATGAAGTCCGGCAGGCGGAGGAGTGGATTGCGGAGCTATGCGGTGATAGGCGCGGGAGCGCAACGATGCGCCGATGATCGCGCTGACGGAGGCGATTCTGCGGCTGCTGATGGGCGACCCGGTGGAGACAATCCGGCCGGAGCTGGAGGGAGTGCATGCGGCCTGCTGGGCGCGGATTGTGAAGGGCCTTTCGTAGGGTGGGGCCTGCCCTGCCCCTGCGCCCCCGGCAGGAGGTTCCCCGTGCCATACGATCCCGGACGCCATCATCGCCGTTCGATCCGCCTGCGCGGGTACGATTACACATCGGCAGGGGCATATTTCATCACCATCTGCGCCCACCGCCGCGAGTGTCTGTTCGGGGAGGTGGTGGACGGGGCGATGCGCTTGAACGTTTACGGGCGGGTGGTGGATGCCTGCTGGCAGGCCATCCCCGACCATTTCCCCCGCGTGATGCTGGATGTGTACGTTATCATGCCCAACCATGTGCACGGGATCATCGCCATCGTGGATGATCCGCCGGTAGGGGCGAGGCATGCCTCGCCCCTACGCCCTCTGTCCCCGCGTTTGGACGGGGTGCGTGGCCCCGCCCCCGGATCGCTGGGGGCGATCATCGGCTCGTTCAAATCTGCCGCCACCCGCCGGATCAACCGTCTGCGCGGCGTGTCGGGCCTGCCCGTGTGGCAACGCAATTATTATGAACGCATCATCCGCGACGACGACGAACTGCAACTTGCCCGCGCCTATGTTTTCAACAATCCTGCTGCCTGGCCGGACGACGAAAACCACCCCGACCGCCTGCCGGGGTAGGTGTTCGGGATGTGGCAAAGGGTGAGGCCGTCACCCCGCCCCGGACTCCAGGAACGCCCGGAGATGCGGGTTCTGTACCCCGGCCTGCCGGAGGATCGCCCGTATCTCGTCGGCGTGCGGGACGTTCAGCCCGGCCCCCAGCTTGCGCACCGCCGCTGCTCCGGCGGCGTTCGCCAGAACGCACATCGCCTCGGGATCATAACCGCGAAGGCAGGCGAACATCACGGCGGCGGCCAGCGTGTCGCCCGCGCCGGTCGCGTCGCGCACCTCGACCGGAAATCCGGGGTGCGTGGCCGTCCGGTCGGCGCTGCCGATCAGGCAGCCTCCCGCCCCCCGCTTGATGACGACCAGCCGCGGCCCCCGCGCCAGCAGCCTCGCCGCGAGGCCTTCGGCGGGCAGCGCTTCGGATAACATCCCCCGCGCCTCTTCCTCCGTCAGCAGGAGAACGGCGGTACACGCCAGCACCCCGTCGAGCCACTCCGGCGCGAAGCAGGGGAACTCCGGGCCGGGATCAAAAAAGAGCGGCACGCCCGCCTCAAAAGCCGTCCGGGCGGCCTCCAGCGTGACGGAGGGCGGCATTGCCCGGTACGTCCACCCGTCGAGGAACAGGGCCGCCCCCTGCCGGATCGCCTCCTCCCAGCCGGGCGTCAGCTTCTCCGGCCCGCGCGCCCCCCGGTATCCCAGAAAGACGTGCTGCCCGGCCTGCCCGACCAGCGTCACGACCGTTGAGGTGCGTTCCCCGGCCTGTGGGATGACGTGCTCGACGTTGACGCCTTCGCTTCGCAGGGCGGCCATCAGTTGCTTGCCTGCGTCGTCGTCCCCTACCGGCCCGACGGCCTGCATCGCCAGCCCCAGCCGCGCCCCGGCGATGAGCACGTTGGCCGCCCCGCCGGGGCTGATCTCCATCTGTCGGATGGTCTGATGCTGCCCGGCCTCGACCGGCAGACGTTCGATCTGGAGGATGTGGTCAACGACGAGGTCGCCGAAAACAACGACCGGCCCGCTCAAGGGGTGTTTCCCCCCTGCCGGATACGCTGCACGGCCTGATAATACTCGCGTGCGACGCGCTCAAGCTCCAGCCCGTTGACCGCCTCGATGGTATCCAGCATCTCCTGAGGGAAAGCCTCGATCCCGCGATATGCGCCTGCAATCGCCCCGGCGATGGCCGCCAGCGTGTCGCAGTCGCCCCCGGCGTTGGCGGCCAGCCGGATCGCCCGCACCGGGTCGCCGTCGGCCATCACGAGGACGGCGAGCGCCGAGGGGACGATCTCGTAGGTCGGCATGCCGGTCCCCACCAGATCGTAGAGATCACGCAGGTGATCGTCCTCGCTTCTGCCGTCGCTCACCAGCCCGACCGCCCACCTGATGCGGCGTGAGATCGAAGGGCAGATCGAGTCCACGCCCTGCGTCTCCCCCAGATCGGCCCCCCGGCAGGCGGCCTCGATCAGGTCCTCCAGCCCGTTCTCCGGCGAGACGCAGGCCGCGACGGCGCAGGCGACCGCCGCCGCACCGGAGGTGGCCGTTGAGGTGGCGTGGGTGGGGTAGGAGGCCTCAACCGCCGCGCGGGCGGTGGCCTCCAGATCGGGCGCGTGCAGGAACCCGACCGGCGCGACGCGCATCGCTGCCCCGTTCGTCCAGCCCTCGCGTCCGCTCTCCGAGGGGCTGACGCCCGCTTTCAGGGCCGTGATGGCCCGCTTGGTGCTGGGGCCGACATAGGGCAGGTTCAGGCCGTCCGTCTCATCAATCCATGCCACCAGGTCTTCGGCGACCGCCTCGCGGGTCAGCCCGCCGGTGCGGAGCACCGAGCGGACGACGGCCAGCATCGCGAGCGTGTCATCGGTGACCTGCCCGGCCCGCAGCCCGGCATGGCCGGTTGCGTCGCTGGGGGGCGGGGCCACAAAGTCGGTGATCGGGCCGCCGTGTGCCCGACGGGTGGCCTCCGGGGTGAGCTGGCCCGGCATACCGAAGGCGTCGCCGATCGCCAGCCCGGCCATACAACCATACACGCGGGAGAGAAGGTCGGGCGTCATGATGCTTCTACCTCGTCCTGCAGGATCAGGGTGTGGACGGGTTCCCAGGTCAGGTAAACCCTCTGCCCGACCCGGAGTGGCTTCGGATGCAGGCCGCTCTGCTCGAAGACGATCATCTGATCGCCGTTCGGGCGGCGCAGATGATAGCTCAGGCTGGTTCCCATGTAGGCGATGTGCTCGATTTCGCCGTCGAGTACCGTCGCTGTGGTCTCTGGACGCTCGGCGTGGAGCCGGATTTTCTCCGGGCGGACGGCGATCATCACCTCCTCACCGACGGCGCGGTCGGTCTCCGGCAGGGCGTAGATCAGGTCGCCGCTCCGGGCGCGGATCACGGTGTGCCGGTCGTCCTTCTCGACCACCTGACCCACGATCACGTTTGACTGCCCCAGAAAGTCCGAGACAAAGTAGGTGATCGGGTGTTCGTATACCTCGCGTGGCGGCCCAACCTGTATCACCCTGCCGTCGCGCATAACGGCGATGCGGTCGGCCAGCGTCATCGCCTCTTCCTGATCGTGGGTGACAAAGATGGTGGTGATGCCCAGCCGTTGCTGCAACTGGCGCAGTTCGACCTGCATCTGCGTGCGCAGCTTTTTATCCAGCGCGGCCAGCGGCTCATCCAGCAGGAGAACGCGCGGCTGGGTGACGAGCGCCCGCGCGAGCGCGACGCGCTGCTGCTGCCCGCCGGAAAGCTCCGAAGGGCGGCGGTTCTCAAGGCCCTGCAACTGCACCATCGCCAGAATATCACGCACGCGCCGGGTGATCTCATCACGCGGGACGCGGCGGCTCTCCAGCCCGAAGGCCACGTTCTGGGCGACGGTCAGGTGCGGGAAGAGCGCGTAGTTCTGGAACACAAATCCGATGTGGCGGGCGAAGGGTGGAACATTGTGCATCGGCTGTCCGCCGATCATGATCGCCCCGCTGTCCGGCTCAATAAACCCGGCGATCAGACGCAGCACGGTTGTTTTGCCGCTGCCGCTGGGCCCTAACACGGCGAAAAACTCGCCCTCTTTAACGTGCAGACACACGTTGTCGGCAGCCACCACGTCCCCGTAGCGGAAGCAGACGTTTTCCAGTTGGACTTCGCTCATGGCAGGCAGATACCTCAGGCGAAACTGATCTCGCGCCCGACCAGCAACACGCTGGTGGCCGAGATGAAGAAGACAATCGTGGAGACGGCGTTAATCTCCGGCGTGAAGCCCTTACGGATGGCCGAGTATATCTCAACCGGCAGCGTGGAGACACCGGGCGGGGCCAGAAAATAGGAGATCACGAAGTTATCGAACGAGACGGTGAAGGCGAACAGCGCGGCGGCCATGATGCCCGGCAGCACAAGCGGGAAGGTCACCCGCCAGAAGGTGCGCCAGGGCTTCGCCCCCAGGCTGGTCGCGGCTTCCTCAAGCGATGGATCGGTCCCGGCGAAACGCGCTCCGACGACCAGAATCGTATAGGGCAACTGGATGGTGACGTGCCCCAGATAGAGCGTCAGCAGGCTGCGCTGGACCCCCAGCCAGAAGAACATCAGCAGCATTGCGACCGCCAGAATCAGCCAGGGGATCGTGATGGGGGGGATGAGCATAATCTGCAACAGCCCCTTGCCCTTGAACGTGTAGCGGCTCAGCGCCATTGCGGCCAGCGTGCCGGTCAGGGTGGCCGTCAGGGCGCTGGCAATGGCGAGAACTACGCTGTTGATCGTGGCCTGAATCAGCCGTTCGTTGTGCATCAGCGCCCGGAACCAGACCAGATCGAACTCGATCGGAAGCTCGTTCAGTTGCGAGCGATTGAAGGCCATCAGCATCATGACCAGCACCGGCGCATACAGGAAGATCAGGGCCAGCGCGATATATACGTAAGCCATCAGGCGGGTTGTGCGCCCCATAGTCATCACCTGCTCAGGCGGCCTGCGCTGGGAGCCAGAACGCGGGCCGAGATGCCCATGATTGCCAGCACGATAACCAGCAAAATGAAAGATAATGCCGCGCCCAGCGGCCAGTTGAACACCTGGACGAACTGATCCTCGATCACAGTTCCGAGCATCGTCCCCGCCGGTCCGCCGAGCAGACGCGGCTCGACGAACGAGCCAATCGCCGGGATGAAGACCAGAATCACGCCGGAGATGACGCCCGACAGGCTGAGCGGGAAGACAACGCGCGTGAACGTGCGCAGCGGCCTGGCTCCCAGGCTGGCGGCGGCGTCCAGAAGCGAGTCGTCTATCCGGTCGAGCGCGATGTAGATGGTGAGGACCATGTAAGGCAGGTAGGCGTGGATCAGCCCGATGATGATCGCCGGGTAGGTGAACAGCAACCCGCTGTCCGTCCTGATCCCCAGCGCCTCGAGCGCCAGATCGAGCAACCCGTCGTTACGCAGCACGATGATCCATGAGTACAGTCGCACCAGCGAGTTGCTCCAGAAGGGGATGATGATCAGCAGGAACAACGCGGCCTGCCAGCGCCCTTTAACGGCTTTGGCGAGCGCGTAGGCCAGCGGATAGCCGAAGATCAGGCAACCGAGCGTGGTATAGGCCCCCATCAGGAGGGAGTCGAGGGTGAGCTTGCTGTAGAAGCTTTTGGAGAAGAAGCGGGTGTAGTTCTCCAGCGTGAGATACACCTCGCGCGAGCCGAGCGGAACATCGCTGAGGAAGCTGAAGTACAGCATGATGAACAGGGGCACAAACCCCATAACCAGCAGCCACAGATAGGCCGGGCCCAGCAGGCCGATCAGGGTAAGCCAGCGTCGTCGCTTAGCAGGCATCCGGTTACGCTCCCGGGGGCGGTGCGTGCGAGCGCACCGCCCCCTGCTATTTGCCCAGCTTCCGGCAGGTTACCGGGCGCTGGCCTTGACTTCCTCCCACAGCTCGATCCACTGCTCGCGCACGTCGGCGGGCGTGTAGGTGATGAACGCCAGCCGCTCGGCGACCGTCGGATCGCCAAAGACGGTGTTGGTGAAGGAGTCCTCAGGCAGTTGCTCTACCACACGCGGGTTGGCCGGAACCGGCGCACCGGCGACGCTGTCCCACTCGACGTAGAACTCCGGGCTGCTCATGAAGTCAATCCACTTCATAGCCATCTCGACGTTGGGCGCGTCAGTGGGGATGGCCCAGGCGTCGATCCAGCCGATCGC
>DRKO01000161.1 GCA_011051745.1 Chloroflexota bacterium
ATCCGCCGAGTTGATCAACGAGCTGACCCGCTATCACGTGCCTGCCGTTGTGCTGGACTGGGAGGAAGTGCAGGCCGAAGGCGTCGGGATGATCCGGATCGAGTTCGAGAGCGGCATCCGGGAAGCCGTGAATCACCTGATCGGGCTGGGACACAGGCGGTTTGCCCACGTCAGCGGCCCTCTTGATCTCTGGACGGCACGAGTCCGGCGGGACGTGTTCCTTCAGGCCCTCGCGGAAAAGGGCATAGACCCTCGCGAGGTGATCGTCGTGGAGGGGAACCTCCGCATAGAAGGCGGGCGAGCGGCGTTGCACGAGATTCTGGCGGCCCCGCAGAGGCCGACCGCCGTTTTCGCCGCCAACGACCTGACGGCGCTGGGCATTGTGTGGGAAGCCCGCGAGCACGGGCTGCGAATCCCTGAGGATCTATCGGTGGTGGGTCTGGACGACATCACGCTGGCCGCCCAGATCACGCCGCCTCTGACAACCATCGCCCTGCCGTGCTACGAGATCGGCAGCGTGGCGATGAATATGTTGCTGGGCCTGATCAGTGCGTCCCTGGGGGAGGAGGAAGGCGGCGGGCCGCTCCGCCGAGCGGTGGAAACCCACCTGGTGGTGCGCCAGTCCACTGCGCCCCCTCCGGATTAGCCTCCGGGGATCTGTTCGGCACATCGCGGGAGACACCGTACTCTGGACAAACCAGCGCACAAAGGAGGTGAACAGGGAGAGAAGCCGGAGAGATAAAAGCCTCACAGTAAAGAACAGTGGCTGATTCCGGGATGTTTACTTTTACGCAACAGGAGGATAAAAAATGAAGAAGCTTTCGCTCCTGATGCTCGCCCTTGTATTCGGCTTAATCCTCACCGCCTGCGCCCCTCAGGAGGTCGTTCGGACGGTTGTCGTCACCGAGGTGGTTGAGGTCGGCGGCGAGGAAGTCGTTCAGGAGGTAGTCGTCACGGCTACGCCTGAGCCGGAAGCGCGAGAGCTGGAGATTTTCCACTGGTGGACCGCTGGCGGCGAGCGCGAGGCCGCAGATGCCATGTTTGCTGCTCTCGCGGAAGCTTACCCCGACATCGAGGTTGTGGAGAACCCGGTCGCCGGTGGTGGCGGTGTGAGCCATCGCGTCGTTCTCCAGGCCCGTCTCTCAGCCGGTCTGCCCCCGGACACGTGGCAGACGCTCGGTGGCGCGGAGCTCAAGTCCTATGTGGACGGCGGTTACCTTGAGCCGCTGGATGACCTGTGGGAGGAGCTTGGCTACGCCGACGTGATCCCCGGGCCTCTGGCAAACGCCGTGACCATTGACGGGCATCCTTACGTTGTCCCGCTCAACATGCACATCCAGAATATCCTGTACTACAACAAGGCCCTGTTCGAGGAGCTCGGGCTGGAGCCGCCCACCAACTACGAGGAGTTGATCGCGGTTTCTGAGGCCATCAAGCAGGCCTACCCCGACATGGCCCCTCTGGCGCTCGGAACCAAGGAGAAGTGGGAGGCGGCCTTCGTCTTTGACAGCATCCTCCTTGAGCTGGGCGGGCCTGAGTACTACGTCAGCCTCTACAAAGGTGAGATTGACGTTGAGAACGACGAGACCTTCCGCCAGGCCCTCGAGCGGCTGCAAGAACTGCTGCCCTACGTCTATGAGTTCCACTCCAACCTGACGTGGGATGAGTCCTGCGGCCTGCTCGTCTCCGGCGACTCGGCGATGGTCATCATGGGGACCTGGGCGATCGGCTACTTCCAGAGCCGCGGCTGGACACCGGGCGAGGAGTTCGGGGCCGTCACCTTCCCGCAGGAGCCTGAGCGTATCCTGCTCTTCCACCCCGACACCTACGGGCTGGCCGTCGGCGCGCCGCATCCGCAGACAACGCTCGACTGGCTGCGGGTTGTGGCCTCGCCTGAGCTCCAGATTCCTACCGACGTAACGCAGGGCGGCCTGTTCGCGCGGATTGACATCGATCCCACCGAGTTCCCCGATCCGATCCGGCAGGAGCTCCAGACCTACGTACGGGACAATCCGGGGATGCTGATCCTCGACCAGCACGGCAGCATCGCGCCCTTCAGCTTCACGCAGGCCTACTGGGACGTGATCGCTGGCTTCATGTCCGATCCTGACGTGGACGGGACGATCTCAGCCGTCGCCGATCTGTTCGAGACCTACAATGTGGCGGAAGAGGCGGCCTGGTACACCTGGCCGTAATCAACGCCGGAGGTTGCCTTGTGCGGATAGGCGCTCAGGCTGGCCGGTTTGAGACCGGCGCCCCGTGAGTCTATCGGCGTCTGCAGGTAGGGACGCGATCCACAGCGTCCCTACCTGTATTCTGATCATGGCCGGGTGGCCCGCTCCTGAGTACAATGTACGTCATTCTGGTGAGGGTCGGGCAGGCGTTTTGTGCAAGTCAGGCAGGCCCCGGCCTGCGCAGACAAAGGGAACACAATGAGCGTGCAGGAGTGGTTTAAATCGCCCAGATGGAAGAAACGGATGGGGTTCGGCCCGATTGAGATCGTGGTCTTCCTGCTGCCCCTCCTCTTCTTCGTCATTGTTCTGTACGGGATGCTGGGCTGGACCTTTTACGTCTCTTTCGCAGACTGGCAGGGGACGGCCCCCAACTTCGAATTCGTCGGCCTGAAGTGGTATCGGCTCATGTTCGGGCTGGATCGCTTCTGGGTGGACGTGGTGAACAACCTCAAGTGGCTGATTCTGGGGGTGGTTCCGACCGTCGTCATCGCCCTGTTCGTGGCCTATCTGCTGGAGCTTGGCTCGATCCGGGGGGTCGAGTCCTACGTCAGGACGCTGATCCTGTACCCGGTCGCGATGTCCTTCATCGTGACGGGCACGATCTGGTCATGGATGTACCAGCCCGACCGGGGGGTCTTTAACACCATCCTGAGCAAGCTGGGGCTGGGGTTCATGAGCAACCGCTACATCACCAACCCCGACACCGCGACCTACTGGCTGATCCTGATATTCGTCTGGCAGTACCTCGGTTTCGCCGTCATCATCCTTCAGTCATCGTTCCGGACGACGGAGCTTCAGGAGATGATCGAGTCGGCCATCGTTGACGGCGCATCCCGCCTGAGGATTCTCCTCCAGATCATCGTGCCAAACATCCGGGGCGGGATTCTGATCCTCGTCTCCCTGCTGCTGATCTCGACGCTCAAGGTGTTTGACATCGTCTACATCGTGACCTTCGGAGGCCCCGGCTACTCAACCGACGTGCTGTCGTTCTTCATGTTCATCGCGACTTTCCAGCAGCATCTGGTCGCCCTGGGGGCGGGCCTGGGCGTGGTGATATTCGCCATGGCCTTTATTATCGTCATTCCCTATACCATCTATGCGTTCAGGAAGTGGTTCGAATGAAATTCAAAAACCCCGGCCTCAGATTCCTGATCATAATGCTTCTGCTCGTCCTGACCGTCGCCTATGTCCTGCCCATCTACGTGATGCTGGTGACGGCGCTCAAAACGCCGGTTGAGATCACCCAGCGGGAATATCTGATCCCCAGCGGCAACCTCCAGTTCGGGAACTTCGTGGAGGCCTTCCGGCTGGTCTACCCCTCCCTGATCAACTCTTCGATCATCTCCTTCTCGGTAACGGCCCTCTCACTGCTCATCGGCGGGCTGGGAGGATACTATCTCAGCCGGGCCCGCTCGACATTCGCCAAGGTACTCTTTATTCTGGTCGGCATCGCCCTCTACCTGCCCTATCAGGTTGTCCTGATCCCGCTGGTGCAGATCATGGCGAAAACCGGGCTGGCCCTGACCCATGTCGGCCTGATCAGCAGCTACCTGATCCTGAACATCCCGCTGGCCTCGGTTCTGATGGGGAC
>DRKO01000162.1 GCA_011051745.1 Chloroflexota bacterium
AGATGCTCAACGCACAGATGTCCACGCCGTTCGTCCAGAGCCGCGTCTGTGCCCACTGCCACGCCCTCAACGACTACCACGCCCGCCACTGTGTACGCTGTCACCGTCCCCTGATGGCAACCGGACGTTTCCGCTAGGCGGGCCTGCACCGCCTCCGATCAGGGAAACAGACGGCGGGCCTTCACCTGAAGGCGCACGTCGGAGCGATACTCATACAGCCGGGCCGGACGGCCTTCCCCGGCCCGCAGCCGACCGGTTTCGCGCAAAATCCGGCTCTGCAGAATCTTGCGGCGGAAGTTGCGCTTATCGAGTTGTTCTCCCAGAACGATCTCGTAAGCCCGCTGTAGCTCGGTAAGCGTAAACTCGGCAGGCAAAAGCTGAAACCCCACGTCTGTGTATTCCAGCTTATACCGCAGGCGCGTCAGGGCATACTCTATGATCTCCCGGTGATCAAACGCCAGGGGAGGCAGATCGTCCACCGGGAACCAGCGGGCATCTGCTGCATCGTCGCCCGCCCTGACGTCTATCTCACCTGCCGGGAGCAGGGCGAAGTACGTTACGCTGATCACCCGCATTCGGGGGTCACGGTCGGGTCGTCCGAATGTGTAAAGCTGCTCTAGATAAACATCCTCGACGCCCGTCTCCTCCCGGAGTTCACGGCGGGCGGCGTCCTCCAGCGACTCATCAATATGCACAAAGCCGCCGGGGATCGCCCAGCGTCCCTCAAAAGGAGGATACCGCCGCTTGACAAGCAGAACCTGTAGCCTGCCCTCCCGGATCATGAAGATCACCACATCAACGGCGACCGCAGGATGTTCCTGAGAGGGAGTATTGGGGGGATTACTGGAACTGGAAGATGGTCGCTCGCTCATCGCTCTCACTTCCGCCTTAGTGTTCAGTACACACTATATTAGCACTCCGGAGGGGGCTGTCAAGCCGGGAGATCGGGCACGGTCTCCGGGAGAAGCGAAACGGGCGGAGCCGTTCCTCACACCTGCCCCGCCCGCTGGTTTATCCGCGAATATCCTGAGAAGGTGAAGGGAGCCCCCTACCCTCCCAGTTCCAGCTCGATCACCTGAACCATCCGGTCATAGAATGTGTCCGCCCCTGTGTAACCGACCTGCTGATCGTTGACGTAGATGGTCGGCGTGCCGGCGATCCCCAGAGCGCGGGTCTCTTCCAGAACGCCCTCGATGGCCGTTCTGGTCTCAGCAGAGGAATAGCATCTCTCGAACTGATCTTGATCCAGCCCGATCGCCGTAGCCTGCGCGACGAGGTTGGGGCGTGTGTATCCCGTCGGCCCTCGCGTCTCATACAGGGCCCATATCTGGGCGTGCATCTCCCAGAATTTGCCCTGCTCGGCTGCGCAGAGTGCCGCCTGAGCGGCTGGAGTGGAGTACGGCGGGTTCACAAAAGAAACCGGCTTGAATACGATCCTTAGCTTACCCTCGCTGACGTACTCCTCAATCAGGCGATCCACAATCGCCGCCAGATCGTGGCAGTGCGGGCAGCTAAAGTCCGAGTACTCCACCATGGTGACCGGCGCGTCCGGCTCCCCGATTGCGAACCCGACCGCCCCGCTCCGGTCAATCTCCTGCGTGAACTCGGAATAATCTGCCACCGGTTCCAGAGACTGAGCACGTGGCGCGGAGATCAGGATCAGGGCTCCCGTCAGGATCACAGCGCCCACGACGACTCCGATAATAAGCTGTATCTGGGTTCGGCGGCGGCGTTTCCTCCGTCGAGCAGAGGCCCGCTGCCGGGCAGACGATTTCGACATTCTTGCCTCCTCAAAAAGCTACAGGGCAGGGACCGCACCCCTCTTACCATTATGCAGGCCCCGGCGATGGTTACGGGCAAGGGTTTGCCTTGCAAAACCACATGATATGCTTCACACTAACGGAAAAACGGCCAGGGGATCAACCAGGGAACTCGCTGGCGATAGGCCCGATACGCTTCACCGTGAATGCGTTCCAGCCGCCGCTCTTCGACTCGCGATCCGATGATGAAGTATGCCGTAGCGCCCAGGTTAAACAGCAGCGTATTGAGCGTCATTGTCGGCATAGGCCAGATGGCAAGCAGGCTGAAAAAGTACAGTGGATGGCGCACCAGCGCGTACATCCCCTTTTCCTGCAAAGGTTCCGGGGGCAGAGGAAGTGGCCGCCCTGAGAAATAGGCGATCACCTGTGCAATTCCGGCGAAACGAAATACATCCGTGAAAAACAGAGCACCAACCAGCCCCAGCGCACCGGCCGCCTGCACCGCACGCATCACGAGTGCCCAGGGCATATCCAGGCGATAAAGGACTTGATCGGGCAACATCGCCACCAGCGCCAGCACCGGGCTGATGGTGACAACGGAGAGAATATTGTATACGATGCGATACCAGCCCTCAACAAGACGTTCACTGAAAAGAGCCTGAAGTCTGCGTTTTGGCTCAAGGCCTGCCAGCCCGCTATGAGCCACGCCAAACATCAGAAAGGCAAGTGCAATTAAGACAACATTTTGGATAACCACTTTATACCGATCTAACCTGTCAGGCACACGGCCACCCTGTGGCCCCGGACGACTATTCTGCACACATGTAAGATTGATTTTACCAAAAACGTCAACCGGATAACATAAATTCCTGAATTCACACCCCGGAGAGATAAAGATGACCGGCAAGCCGATCCATGTCACCGATGAGACATTCGAAGAGGAAGTGCTGAAAGCTGAAAAACCCGTCCTTGTAGATTTCTGGGCTCCCTGGTGCGCCCCCTGCCGGATGGTCGCCCCCGTGCTGGAGCAGATCGCAGACGAACGCGAAGGAGAACTGGTCATTGCCAAGCTAAACACCGATGAAAACCCCATCACCGCCCGGCGCTATGGGATTATGAGCATCCCGACGCTGGTCATCTTCAACGCAGGCGAGCCGGTTGAGGGGACGGTCGGGGCGGCCCCCTACGGAGCGCTGAACGAGTGGATCGGCTCTCTGCTGGAGCGGTTCTCCAGCGACGCCCGGCAGTAAATCTCAGGAGCCACCCCTTACCATTCAAAGCGGGTCACAGAATACTGGTTCTCCTCCTCGCAAGGCGCTACGCGGCTTCTCGCCGCCGGGCGTCTTGCCTCTTTACCCCTGCCAGAGGCTTGAGAAAAGCCCTCTCATCGCTTATGCTTTTTAAGCAGACATCGAGTCACTGACGACGATGGCTCATCTACTGATAGGAGAATCAATGAACAGCGTCTCTATCATTGAAAAGAAACGTGACGGTGAAGAACTCACCCCGGAAGAGATTCGCTACTTCATCAAAGAGTACACAGCGGGCAACATCCCTGATTATCAGGCCGCTGCCTGGTGTATGGCCGTCTATCTAAAGGGTATGACCTCTCAGGAGACTGCCGAACTCACCCTCGCGATGGCCGAGTCTGGCGAGATACTCGACCTCTCCGACGTGCTGGAGATCACGCTTGACAAGCACTCCTCCGGCGGTGTGGGGGATAAAACCAGCCTGGTAGTGCTCCCTCTGGTTGTGGCTTCCGGGGTCCCCGTCGCCAAGATGTCCGGGCGCGGGTTGTCGTTCACTGGCGGCACGCTGGATAAGCTGGAAAGCATCAGCGGCTACAACGTCAACCTGACGCGGGATCAGTTCATCGAACAGGTTCGGAAGTACGGGATCGTGCTGGCCGGTCAGAGCGCCGATCTGGCCCCCGCCGACGGCAAACTGTACTCCCTGCGAGACGTAACCGGCACGGTCCCCAGCAAACCTCTGATCGCCAGCTCGATCATGAGCAAGAAGATCGCGGCTGGCGCGGAGGCGATTGTGCTGGATGTGAAGTGCGGGCTGGGGGCCTTCATGCCAACTGTTGAGGACGCCCGCGAACTGGCCCGCATCATGGTGGACATCGGGACAAACGCCGGGCGGAAGGTCACCGCCCTGATCTCCGATATGAATCAGCCCCTCGGCCACGCCGTCGGCAATGCCCTGGAAGTGCGCGAGGCAATCGAGACGATGCGGGGCAACGGCCCTTCGGATTTCGTCGAGCACTGCATCACGGTGGCCGGGCACATGTTGCGGCTGGCCGGTAAGTCGCAGGCGGCAGACCTTTCGGACATCCGCCCTGCGCTGGAGGAAAAGCTCAACAACGGCGAAGCGCTGGAGGTTTTCCGTACGCTGGTCAGGGCACAGGGCGGCGATGTCTCTCAGGTGGACGATCCGGACAGGCTCCCCACCGCGCCCGTGATCGTGGAAGTCCCTGCCCCCCGTAGCGGCTATCTGGAGACGATCCACGCCCGGAAAGTCGGGCTGGCCGTGCTGGAGCTTGGCGCGGGGCGGCACAGGAAGGACGATCCGGTTGATCACGCCGTCGGCGCGGTGATCTACCACAAGGTCGGCGAATACGTCGAGGAAGGCGAGCCGTTGTTCGCCGTCCACGCCCGCACTCAGGAGGCAGCCCGGCAGGCAACGGAGAGCCTGCTGGCGGCACACACATGGTCAGAGAGGCCGGGGTTGCCGCTCTTCTACGACATGCTGACCAACGTCGCGGAAAGCTAACGCTACGAATGGTCGTTCTGGGAACCTGGAAAGGGCGTCCGGTAGCGATCAGCGTCAGGCCCAACTGCCTGACCGTCAGCGTTGATCATCCGGCTGAGGCCAGCATCTTCAGCTACGATCTGGAAGGCCGTCTCTGGGCGGCCTTCCTTGACGGAATCTCGTATCGGCGCGGGCTGAACGGGCGGATAATCGCCCGATGGCGTTCACCGGACAACCGGCGCGAGCGGCGCTGGCTCCCCCCTGATGAAGCGCTGGCGGTTGAAGAACGTGCCCATCAAACCATCGTCGCGCTGTATGAGGCCATCCGATCCGGGGGAGCGCCCCTCAAAACCCCCCTGCCCCCGGAAGGCCATACCGCTTTCCGGCGTGCCATCGCCTTCGACACCGAACGCTCACGGGCAGACGCAAAGCGTTACCATGAGATATATAAGCCGATTGGTATCCTCCCCCCCGATCAGTATATGGCTGTGGTGTTGCAGGCCTCTGAGGGCTGCCCGTTCAACACCTGCACGTTCTGCAACTTCTACCGGGATCGCCCGTTCCGCATCAAGCGACCGGACGAGTTCCGCGCTCATGCAGAGGCGGTACGCGAGTTTCTGGGAGCAGGGCTGAGCCTGCGCCGCTCGATCTTTCTGGGGGACGCCAACGCGCTTGCCATCCCGATGAAAAGACTGCGGCCTCTGATAGAGATTGTGCACGAGGTCTACGATGTCGAGGGGCTGGGTGGCATCTACGCCTTTCTGGATGGCTTCAGTGGCGAGAAGAAATCTCAGCAGGACTACGCCGGGCTGGCCCGCCGGGGGCTGAGACGGGTCTACATCGGGATGGAGATCGGCAATGAGGCCCTGTTGAGGTTCCTGAAAAAGCCGGGGACCCCCGATGATGTGATCAGGGCGGTGCAGGCAATCAAGGCAGGCGGCGTGGCCGTCGGTGTGATCATCCTGCTGGGGGCCGGTGGGCGTCAGTACGCCGGAGCCCACATTCGGGACACGATCAGAGTCCTCAACGCGATGGATCTGGGTCGGAGCGACATCATCTACTTCTCCGAGCTGGTGGTAAGCGAGGGGCTGGAATACGCCAGAGACGCCCATCGGGTCGGGCTGGAGCCGCTCACCCACCAGGAGCGCATCGCTCAGGGGGAAGCCATCGAGCGGGGCCTGAAGTTCTCACGTCAGCCCGACGCGCCGCGCATCAGCCGCTACGACATTCGGGAATTCATTTACTGAATCGCTGCCCCTCTCTCCTCTCACACAGCAAGCTCACGCCCTCTTCATCACCTCTTCATAATTGCCCCCTACACTGAACATCGGAAAGAGGGAAAACAGGGAGCCAGAGAGGAGGGTGAGGGAGCGATGAAGATCAGGCCAGGAACGCACCTGATTCTGGACAGTGTGATCTTTATCCTGTTTGTCGTGGTGGCGGTCTCCGGGCTGATCCTGTTCCTCGCGCCTTCGGGTGGTTATAACGGGGCGCGTGGCCTCAGTACGCCTGAGAGCCTGTTGTCCCTGCGCCGTCAGGGGTTGAAGACCGTGCACAACTGGGTGGGGCTGGCGCTGGCGGGGCTCGTCGCGCTGCATGTGATCCTGCACCTCCCCTGGGTTACATGTCAGTTCAAACGCCTGTTCAAGAAGCCCGTCCGCAGCGCCGCGGCGACGGCAGATCGTCCCCCCGTTTCCCGGCAGGTCGGATAGTGACCGTCGGGAAGGTGCAGTAAACTGAACTTATCGGGAGAGCGTCAGGAGGAGGACACGGCATGAGCTACAAGATTCTGGTGGTTGACGACGAAGCCAGTCTGGTTGATACGGTGAAGGCTTATCTTCAGGATTCGGGCTTCACCGTTCTGACCGCCTCAAACGGACGGGATGCCCTCTTCATCAACCGCCACGAAAAGCCCGACCTGATCGTCCTTGATCTCATGATGCCGGAGATGGACGGATGGGAAGCCGCGCGGCTGATCCGCCGCGAAAGCAGCGTGCCGATCATCATGCTCACCGCTCGCATGGAGGATGAAGATAAGGTTGCCGCTCTGGAACTGGGCGCAGATGACTATGTGACCAAGCCCTTCAACCCCCGCGAGCTGGTCGCCCGTGTGCGGGCCGTGTTGCGTCGTACACACGGCGAACTTGCGGAGGAGCCCCGTCTGCTGAGGGTCGGGGACCTGGAACTCAATCTGGAGACCTACCGCGCCCTTCAGCGTGGGAAACCCCTTGACCTGACGCCCAGCGAGTTTGATCTGCTGGCTGCGTTGATGAGCCATCCGGGGCGAGTTTTCACCCGCATGGAGCTGCTGGATCACATTCAGGGGGAGGCCTTCGCTGCCTATGAACGCACCATAGACGTTCACGTTAAAAACCTGCGGGCCAAGCTCAACGACG
>DRKO01000163.1 GCA_011051745.1 Chloroflexota bacterium
AACTGGGCCTGATGGGTCGGGGCAAGAGTGAAGTAGTTCTGCTCTGGATCATGGGGGATGAAAAGTTGCACCACCCCGAAGCCATGCGGCCCGTCCCGTAAAACGGTGGGCGGTACAATGCCCCAGCCAAGCGCTTCGCTGATCAGAAAGGCGGCCTGTTCACGCTGGCACAGGCTGCCGGTCGGGAAATCCCACAGGGGGCGCTCTCCCTCGCGGGGTTTGTAGATCACCAGGGCACTGAGTCTATCATCGGCGATGCCCATCAGGAAGGTGTAGTTGGAGCTCCAGGGGATCAACCCGTGCGTTTCTTTCAGGGCTCCCCCCCGCAGCAGGCGGAGGGCACGCCTGGTCGGGATGGGTGGCCGGTTTGGGGCTGGCTCTGGCATATTCTCGCGGATCGCTCAACCTCAACGTCTGTGATCGTCAGACCCAGGCGGTGGGTTTACGGTGTCCGTTGCTCTTGGGGCAGAAATGCCCCTCCGGATCAATGGGCCGTCCGCAGTTTCCGCAGATGGGCCGCCCCTGGCTGACGACTTCCTGAGCGTGGATCGCCAGAGCGTACATCTGGCTGCGCGTTGCGACCATCCGCGCGGTGCGGGGTTCGGCGTCTATCTCCTGCGGTAACAACTCGCTGACGACCAGAATCAGCCGGTCCTTCTCATCGTCGTATCCCAGCCCCATCTGGGCCACGCGGAAGGCGGGCAGGATCGGTTCCTGGAGGTCGAGGTCCAGGCCGGAGAGATCAGCCGGCGGGGTCTCGCGTCCGAATTTCGCTTTGATCTCATCCAGCAGGCCCAGAATGCTGTCCGCCAGCGCGGCGGCCTGTTCCTTTTCGATGATCAGCGTCAGAAGGGAATCCCCCTGAGCCGCCTGAAGATGGAATACGCGCTGGCCGGGCGGGCCGATCGTCCCTACGGTGATGAAATCAACAAGATCAAGGTTGTATTCTTCTGGCATACGCGGTCGGTCCTCCGCCGGTAGCGGTGAGTCTCCATTTATCCGGTCTGGCATTCGTAGTGACTGATGTCGTTCACCCGCACGATGCGCGGCCCCGTTCGATGAAGAGCGATGATCGAGAGAGAGGCCGGCGAGATGATGAGTCGCTGGAACATATCGAGGTGCATTCCGGCGTAGTGGGCTACAACGGACTTGATCACGTCCGAATGAGAGACGATGACTATCCTTCCCCCTGGATGCTGCCCGGCGATACGCTCCAGCGCCTCCACGACACGCATTTGCATCTCCCGGATGCTCTCCCCTCCGGGGAAACGTGCCCTGCTGGGAGTACGCTGGACGGTCTGCCAGAGGCGGGTTCGTGCGAGCTGGCGCAGGCGGCGGCCTGTCCACTTCCCGAAATCAACTTCCCTGATGCCTTCTTCGATCTGTAATTCCAGGTGAGGGTGATGTTTGAGAATCGCCTGCGCTGTCTCGATTGCCCGTTCCAGCGGGCTTGAGTATACCGCCTGCAGCTCGGCGGCTGCAAGACGCCTGCCGAGGGCTTCAGCCTGCTGCCTGCCTTCCTCGTTCAAATGCACGCCGGGAGTCCGGCCTGCCAGCCGCCCGGTGCGCACCCAGTCGTTCTGAGCGTGCCGGATCAGGAATAGCCGGGTCGTCAATCGTCTGTTTCCTCCTTGCCGGATGGCCTTCGCTGCGGGATTCCGGGCAACGCGGATTGTATCATCGGCTCCTGCCGGTCGCTAACTGGCAGGCAGGGGTGAGCGGCGGGCTATCTTGCGTGCTCGTCCGGTGCTCGCTACACTTGGCTCAGCCGCACGTTGCCCCTCCTCTGTGAAGCGTTATGTCTCTTTGAAAGGGTTGCTGCATGATCGAACAACTGGCCGGTAAGCGAGTGTTTGTTACCGGGGCGACCGGATTCATCGGTGGGCATGTATCCCGTCGCCTGCACGCTGAAGGGGCGCATGTGCTGGCCCTGGAGCGCACCCCCGGCAAAGGGGCGGAACTGGCCCGGCTGGGAATCGAGATTGTGCGGGGGGACATCACCGACCGGGCCCGCATGGAGGAGATTCTCGGTCAGGACGTTCAGATCGTGATGCACATTGCCGCCTGGCTGCGAGGCCGATCCCGCCATGAGGCCGGGCGGGTGAACGTCTCGGCCACCCGCCATCTGGCCGAAGCCAGCGCCCGGCTGGGCGTGGAGCGGTTTGTTTTCACCAGCAGCATTGTTGTCTACGGGTGTCACGGGGATGAAGACGTAGACGAGACCGCCCCGCTCAGGCTCTACGGCGACCCTTACGGAGATACGAAGATACTCGCCGAGCAGGCCCTCCGTGAGGTGGGCGACCGAACCGGCCTCCCGTACGCCATCGTGCGCCCCGGCATGGTCTACGGGCCGGGGTCGCCGGGCTGGACGGTTCGCATTGCCCGCTGGGCGCAGAAAGGGCAAATCCCTCTCATCGGAGGTGGTCAGGGGACGGCCCACCCGATCTACATTGACGATCTGGTCGAGTTGCTCCTCCTGTGCGCCGTGCATCCAGACGCCGCCGGTGAGGTGTTTAACGGCGTGGGCGATGGCCCTGTGACGCTGGCCGAGTTTCTGGGCGGCTACATGCGGATGATTCCGACAGACCGCGCGATCCGCCTGCCCTGCTGGCTGGCACGAATTGCTGCCCTTCTCGCCGATCCGTTTACCCCCTCTTTCCGGCTG
>DRKO01000164.1 GCA_011051745.1 Chloroflexota bacterium
CATGATACCCCTCGCCATCCGAGTAGGGGGTGTGCATGTGCATGTTGCCAACGTATTCATGAAGTGCCTGCATGGCTGGCTCACCGTGTGGTTAGAAGAGGCTCAAGCGGGCAGCGTCATCTCCGGCAGAGGGGTTTCTCAAAGGCCGGGGGGCGAGGAAGCCATGCTGGCGCAGCCAGTCATCCTCCGGGCCTTCCCAGCCGACGACGGAAAAATCCACCCGTCCCCGCTCACCGAATGTGATCCCTTCCATCTCCAGCCGGGCCCGCTGCTCGTCTGCGGCGTGGCTCCCCGGAGGCAGGCTGATCATCCCCTGACCGTTTATCACCCGATGCCAGGGGACGGAACTCCCGGAGGGGAGCGCCCGCAACGCCCGGCCTACCCGTTGCGGAGCCAGCCGGTCAAAGCGCAGGGGGTCCACACCTTCCGGCGGGGGGATCATGGAAGCGATCTGCCCGTAGGTGCTCACGCGGCCTTCCGGGATGCGGGAGACGATCAACCAGACCTGCCGGTTAAAGTCCTCAACATCAAAGAGTCGGTCGGACATATCATCGCTCACTCTACAACCTGGGCGGGGCGTTGTCAAGCCATTGCGAGTCCTGTATACTGGGCGCGCCAGTGGAGGGAGAAGGAATGGCCCGCTTAAGCAATCAGGAGATCGCCTCGATCTTCTCCACCATCGCCGACATGCTGGAGATCAAGGGCGAGAATATCCACCGCGTTCTGGCGTATCGCCGGGCCGCCGAAACCATCGCGGAGCTTCCACGGGACATTCACGCCGTCTACGAGGAGGGGAAGCTCACCGAGCTTCCGCACATCGGGGAGACACTGGCCGCCAAGATCGAGGAGTTGCTCACGACCGGCGAGCTGGGGCTTTTCAACCGGCTGGCGGACGAAATCCCGCCCGGCGTGGTCGAGATGCTGCGCATCCCGGGGGTAGGCCCCAAACGAGCGGCCCGCTTCTGGAAGGAACTGGGGATCACCAGTGTGGAGGAATTGAAGGAAGCGGCGCTGGCGGGGAAGCTCCGCACGCTGCCGGGCATGGGGGCAAAAAGCGAAGCCCGCATCCTGGAAGGGATCGAGGCACTGGCCCGCCGTAGCGATCGCATCTCCATCGGCGTGGCCTATCCAACCGCCATGCGACTGCTGGACGCGCTCCTGAAGGTCGAAGGGAGCCTGAAAGGCGATGTCGCCGGATCGCTGCGCCGGGGCTGCGCGACAATCGGCGACCTCGATCTGCTGATCGCCAGCCACGAGGCGGAGCCGATCATGGAAGCCTTTGTCGAACTGCCGGACGTGGCGCGGGTGCTCGTTCAGGGGCCGACCAAGACCTCGGTCGAACTGTACAACGGGTTGCAGGTAGACCTGCGGGTGCTGCCGCCGGAGCGTTACGGCACATCGCTGGTATACTTCACCGGTAGCAAGGCGCACAACGTGAGGCTGCGCGAACTGGCACTCAAGCAGGGGCTTTCCCTCAGCGAGAACAGCTTTATCCGCCTCGACGATGAGAGCGAAATCCTGTGCGCGACCGAGGAAGAGGTCTACGCCACGCTCGGCCTGCCCTGGATAGCGCCCGAACTGCGCGAGGATCGGGGGGAGATCGAGGCAGCGCTGGCCGGGGAACTGCCCGACCTGATCACGCTGGAGGACATCCGGGGGGACCTTCAGTTGCACACCCGCTGGAGCGACGGACAGGCCAGCGTGCTCGAGATGGCAAAGGCCGCGCTGGCACGGGGCTACCGCTATATCCTCGTCACCGACCACAGTTACGGGCTGGGCGTGGTGCAGGGCCTTGCCCCGGAGGACATCCCCCGGCAGCGCGAGGAGATCGAGGCCGCGAACGCCGAGCTGGGGGGCGCGATCACCATCCTGCACGGGGTGGAGGTCGAGATCAAGGCCGACGGGACGCTCGACTACGACGACGAGACGCTGGCGCAATTCGACATCGTGCAGGCGTCACTGCACACCAGCCTGAGGCAACCGCGCGAGCAGATCACGCAGCGACTCCTGAACGCCATCCAGAACCCGCACGTTGACATCATCGGCCACCCGCGCGGACGGCTGATCCCGGATCGAGAACCGGCAGACCTCGACATGGACACGATCTTTGAAGCCGCCGCAAAGCACGATGTGGCACTGGAGATCAACGCCAACCCCCACCGCCTCGATCTGGACGATGTCCACGCTCGCAGAGCGGTTGAACTGGGGATCAAATTAACGATCAGCACAGACGCCCACCGCCCGGAGGACTTCGACCTGATGCACTTTGGCGTGGCAACCGCCCGCCGGGGATGGGTCTCTGCCAGAGATGTGATAAACGCCTGGCCGCTCGAGCAGGTCATGGCATGGGTGGAAGGACGACAGCGATGACGACGGGCAAAACGGGCCACACTTCGATTATCAGGAAGGCCTTCGGGGGGCTGGACAAAGAAGCGATTGACAAACTGCGGGTATTCGCCGTCAAGAAAACGTACCCGCCGGACACCGTCCTGTGCCGGGAAGGCGACCCGGCGGACACGTTCTACGTGGTCACAGCCGGACGGGTCGTCGTCACCAAAGAGCTCGAGGGCGACGATGATTTCGTGCTGGGCTTCATCACCCCCGGCGGGTACTTCGGCGAGATGGCGCTGATCACGGATGAGCCGCGCTCGGCGACGGTGACCACGCTGGTGGAAACCGAGGTGCTGGAGATCACCAAAGAGCAGTTCGATCAGGTGTTCCGCACCAGCCCGGCGATGGCCCGTAACATCCTCAAGACGATGATCCAGATCGTGCGGGAGACCGACCAGCGGGCGATTGAAGACCTGGAAAAGCGCAACAGAGAGCTCGCCAAAGCCTACGAGGAACTGGCCGCCGCACAGGCGGATCGCATCGCCCGCGCCGCGCTGGAGGCCCAGCTCGAAGTGGCAGCCAAAGCCCAGCGCAGCCTGCTGCCAACCACGCTGCCCTCCGTGCCGGGGTTCCAGTTCGCCGCCCGCTTCGAGCCTGCCCGGCACATCGGCGGCGACTTCTACGACGTGCGGAAGATCGACGGCGATCTGGTGGCCGTTCTGCTGGCCGACGTATCGGACAAAGGGGCACACGCCG
>DRKO01000165.1 GCA_011051745.1 Chloroflexota bacterium
GCGAGCAGGGGAAATCGCGCCTGTGGGGTCCCTGGCAACTGGACTATGAGGACAGTCACGGTTTCCTGATCCGGGGCTGGAAGCGGCGTCCGGTGGTGATGTGCGGGCACAATCCCCCCTACTACCCCGAATTTGCAGAGCGATACGGGATGAAGAAGGCCCGCCGCGATAGCCTGGCCTTCGCCTACGATGTTCCCGAAGACCCCTCACAGGCCGTGCCGGAGAAGCTCCGGCGGGTGATCGAGAGGCTCCGGGCGCGCACCCGTGTGAAGGTCCGTCAGGCCGATTTCAGCCGCTGGGACGAGGAAATCGCCCTCGCCGTTGACGTGTTGAACCGGGGGCTGGCCGTGCTGGGAGAGACGCGGGGCTTCTGGGATGTGGATCGGATGGCGGCCCACGCCCGCGATCTGCGGCCCGTGCTCGACCCGGCTTTTGTCCTGATCGCCGAAGTGGGGGATGAGGCGGTCGGCTGGATACTCGGCCTGCCCGACCTGAACGAGGCCATCGCCGCCGCCAACGGGCTGCGCCACTTCTGGGATATACCCCGCTTCTGGCTGGCAATGCGCCGTCAGCCGGCCTGCATCAGCATGAAAAGCATCGCCGTTGACCCCCGCTACTGGAATCGAGGCGTAGACGCTCTGCTCGTCTACGCCTTCGGCCAGAGCACACTGGCACGGGGGTATCGCTGGGTAGACCTCTCGCTGACCGGTGAGGATAACCCCATGACGCCCCGCCTGGCGACCCGCCTGGGGGCGGTGGAGTACAAGCGCTACCGCATCTACGATCTGGAGCTCTGAGCCGGATCAGCCGCCGGAGACGCTCCCGACGGCACGCCGTCACTTGTGCGGTTTGGATGATAGAGTACAATAGCAGGGGGTGCTCCGTGGAGGTTTGTGTCACAGAAACGCGCACGCCTTATATGTCGCCACCCCTTATTAATAGAGCAAATAGGCTTGACTCTCACCAGCGCAAGGAAGGGTCGGACTGTCATGACGAAGAAGCTCGATATAGGGAAACTGGGGCCTGTGCTCATCGCCTTTATCGTACTGGTGGTGGGCGCTATGCTCGGCTATGCCTGGGGAGCCTCTGCCGTTCAGATTGTGGATACCGGAATCTGGCAACTGGAGGTCAGCTACCAGAGCATCTATCTTCAGGCCGTCGCGGATGCCTATGCCGCCGACGGGAACGATGCTCTGGCTATCGAGCGGCTCTCCTTCTTCTGCCAGGAGAACGGCGGGCTCGAAGCCGCATTCGCCCAGGCCGAGCAAAGATACGGCCAGCGCAACCCCCAGATGCAGGCCAACCTTGATCAACTCCGCACGCTGGTTGAGAGCGGTGAAGTCCAGCAGAACCCGAACGTCGGAGTCTGCAACTACAAGGCCATCAACCCGTTTGCGAAGGCGTTCCGGCTGGCGGCTCCGCTGCTATTGCTCCTGATGGCAATCGGGATCGTCGGATACGGCATCTGGATCATCATTCAGGAGAGCGAGGAGGAAGCGGAGGAGAAGGGCGAGGAGGCGAAGGCCCCCGCCACCGCTGCCAAGCCCGGTGAGGCCGCCCCTACCGCCGCTAAACCGGAGGAAAAGAAAGAGGAGGCCCCCGCCCGTCCGAGGGCAGTTCTGCCCGGCTTCGGACGCCGGAAGAAGAAGGCCTCGGAGGACACCGTCCTCAGCGCTGCCGCGCGGGGGGCCCGCATCTCCGCTACGGTCGAGAAGACCGACTACGCGGCGATGGGCAACCCGCCTCTCGTTCAGTTCATGACCACCTACCTGCACGGAGACGATCTCTACGACGACTCCTTCAGCATCGAAACCCCCTCCGGTGAGTTTCTGGGCGAGACAGGCGTCGGCATCTCGGACACCATCGGCTCCGGCGAGGCCAAGAACGTCACCGCCTTTGAGGTGTGGCTGTTCGACAAGAACGACATCCGCACTGTGACCAAAGTCCTGATGAGCGACCATGCCTTCAACGATGACGCCATCCGCGCCAAGCTGGCCCCCAAAGGCGAAGCCGTGCTGGCGAAGCCGGGCGAGATCATCACCCTTGAGACGGCCACCCTCCGCGTGCAGGCCCGCATTGTGGACATGGAGTACGGCTCCGGCCCCCTGCCACCCAACAGTTATTTCGAGCGGATCACAATCGAGCTGGCCGCCTGGAAGCGCGAGGGACAGCCCTCCGCGCAGCCGGGACGATCCTCCGGCCCGACGCCGCGCGGCAAACTGCCCGAAGCACCGGGCGGCACGCCTCCAACGGGGCTACCGCCGCTCTCCGACTCCTGATCTCCTTGCATGTAAAAAGCCCTGCCCGTCGGTGGGCAGGGCTTTTTTGGTAAACGTTTCCCCCTTCTCCCAGCCGCGAGACCACGCATCTCTGTACGCGCTGCGTCGGACGCTCCCCCACGGGGCATAGATAAATACGCTGTGTGATGCTAATATTTGGTAAGCCTGCATAGCCTGAGGGGGAATCGCGGGGGTAACCTTCGGGGAAAACCCCCCGCTGGCAGGAGAAAATCACCCACAACCAGAGTGGACAGGAGTACCGGACAGGATGGAATCAAACCAGAAGCAGGTAGAGCAGATGGTCGCCTGGCTGGATGAGGAGAGGCGCAAGGACAAGGCTCTCATCACCCGCCTGGAGGAACGAACCGCTTCACAGGCTGCCCTGATAGAAGATCAGGCCCGCCGCATCCAGTCGCTGGAGGGCGAACTGGCCGCCCTGCGCACCAAGCAGCTTTCGGTCAGCATGTTTGACGAGGCAATGACGCGCCTCCGAAACGAAGTCATGGAGGCCCTCAATCAGTTAGAAACGCGGCGCGAGGCGGTAGATCAGGATTTGCGGAAGATGCGGGAGATGGACCGCGAAGCGACAGCCAAGGCGCTGGAGGAGATTCAGCAGGAGATGATCCGCCGCATGGAGCGCGAAATGCAGCCCCATCGCGCGGAGGCCGAGCGTCTCTCCCGCGTGGCGGTTGAACTCCAGAACTTCGCCAACGACCTCAACCGGGGACTGGAGGAATTCGAGCGCAAGCTGACCTATCTCGAAGAGCAGCGCCGTCAGGACGCCCGTCGCCTCTCGGATGTCAACAGCCAGATCGTCGAGCTGGGCAAGCGAGTGGAAGACCAGCAGGCCAAGCTGACCCTTCTGGAGGAGCTCAGCCGCCGGAACGAGCGCTTGCTGGAGGAGATGTCGGGCATGCTCCAGGAACTCAAGCAGGAGCGCAAAACCTGGATGGAGCAGGAAGCGCTGGCCGCCCACCAGCGAGAACAGGTGATGAACGACATGCTGGGGCGGATCGAGTCCTTCGCCGAGCAGATGGACGCCTTCACCCGTCAGATCGAGGGCTGGGCGGACACACACCGGGCCATGAAGAAGCAGGTCGAGGACTTCGACCGCCTGGCCGACCGGGTGGATCGCCGCCTGAACGAGGTGACGGAGCTTCAGCGTCTCTCCGAGGATCGCTTCCGTCAGGAGTGGGAGGAATTCCTTCAGGACGATCAGAAACGCTGGCGGCAGTTCACGCTCACCAATGAAGAAGCCTGGCGCACCAATGAGAAGCAGGTTGAGGAAATGCTGGCCCAGCTTGCGCAGCTCCACGAGCGCAGCGAGCGCCTCGACGAGCACGTGAAGCGCTTTACCCGGATTCAGCAGGAAGCCCTGAAAGGCCTCACCGAGTCGCTTCAGGTGCTCCGCGAGCAATGGGAAGCGCTGGGTTGAGTTCCTCTCCATTCCTTATCTTCTTCAGCACGAGGGCCTGATGACATACGTGATCGGCACGGCAGGGCACGTTGATCATGGGAAATCCACTCTGGTGGAGGCACTGACCGGCATTGATCCCGACCGTCTGGCGGAGGAAAAAGCGCGCGAGATGACGATCGATCTGGGCTTCGCCTGGATGACCCTCCCCAGCGGGGAGACGGTCGGCATCGTGGATGTGCCCGGCCATCGCGATTTCATCGAGAATATGCTGGCCGGTGTCGGCGGGATCGATCTGGCGCTGTTCGTCGTCGCCGCCGACGAAGGCGTGATGCCCCAGACCCGCGAGCACCTCGCCATCCTCGACCTGCTCGGAGTGCCCGGCGGGGTGGTCGCCCTTACCAAGTCCGATCTGGTGGACGATCCGGAGTGGCTCGAACTGGTCTCTCTCGACGTGGCCGAGGTGTTGAGCGGTACGGTGCTGGAGGACGCCCCCATTATCCCCGTCTCGGCCCGCACAGGCGCGGGGCTGGACCGTCTGGTGGCCGCCCTTGATGAGATGCTGGCCGGTCGCCCGCCCCGCCCCGACCGGGGCCGCCCACGTCTGCCGGTTGACCGCGTCTTCTCGATCAGCGGCTTTGGCACGGTCGTGACCGGCACGCTGATTGACGGTTCGCTCTCCGTCGGCGACGAGGTGGAGATCCTCCCGCGCGGGCTGCGGGCCCGTGTGCGCGGGTTGCAGAGCCACAAGCAGGCCGTCGAGATCGCCCGACCGGGGAGCCGGGTGGCGATCAACCTCGCAGGAGTGGACAAAGACGAGCTCCGGCGCGGAGATGTGGTCGCCGCGCCCGGTTCCCTGCGAGGCACAACGCTTGTGGACGTTCAGTTTCGCCACCTGCCGGATGTTGGCCGCCCGCTCAGGCACAACGCCGAGGTGAAGTTCTTCAGCGGGGCAGCCGAAACTCTGGCCTATGTCCGTCTGCTGGGCGAGCGCGAGCTTCCCCCCGGCGCAGAAGGGTGGCTGCAACTGCGGCTGATGGAGCCGGTCGCGCTGGACAGGGGCGACCGCTTCATCCTGCGCTATCCCTCCCCGCCACAGACGATCGGCGGGGGGCGCGTCCTTGACCCCCATCCGCCGCACCGCTGGCGACGCTTCAAGCCGGAGGTGCTGGCGCGGATGGAGATGCTCGCTCGCGGCACACCCGATGAGCTTCTTCTGCACGTGCTGGAGGGGCAACTCGCCCTGCCGGAGGATCAGGCTGCAACGGCGGCAGGGCTGGATGCCTCCGCCCTTTCTGAGGCGATACGCGCCCTGCAGGAGTGCGGCGACCTGCTCGTGTTGCCCGGTGGCTGGCTGATGGCTTCTTCCCGGTGGGCACATCTGGCGGACGAGATCGGGCGAGAACTGGCAGCCTACCACGAAACCCACCCGTTGCAACCGGGCATGCCCCGTGAGCAACTCCGCAGCTATTTAGGGGCCGGGGCCCGCCTGTTCAACCGGCTGCTCGATCTCGCCGTCGAGGCCGGCTGGCTGGTGGACGAGGGGACGGTTGTCCGCCTGCCCGATCATGAGGTCCGTTTCTCCAGGGAGGAGCAAGCCGCCATCAACCGCCTGTGGGAGAAGATCGAGGCCAGCCCCACCGCCCCACCCAGCGTGAAGGAGGCCGCCGCCATCGTCGGCGAGGAGGTGCTACAGGCGCTCTTCACGCGCGGGGAGCTTATCCCCGTCAGCGGGGAGGTGTTCTTCGACCCGCAGACCTACGCCCGGCTGGTGGAGCAGGTCGAGGAGTTCATCCGCCAGCACGGATCGATCACCGTCGCGCAGGCGCGGGACCTGTTCGGCACGAGTCGCCGGTACGTGCTCGCCCTGCTGGAGCATCTGGACACAGCAGGCGTGACGAAGCGCGTGGGTGATGCGCGTGTCCTCAGGCATCCCTCAGCCTGAAGGAAATGCCATGCTGATCTCATATCGGCCTGTTCGCGCCGATCAATATGACGAATTCCTGCAACTCATGCGGCATCACGCGGCTGCGTATCTTGAGGGCGCAATGGCTCTCATGGGGCTATCATGGGAGGAATTCGGGCGTCTTTTCCGAACGGTGGGGCAGGTCTATGGGATTTACAGGGGCGAGCGGCTGGCCGGTTTCTACTGGATCGAGGAAAGGGAGCCGATCCTGCACCTTCATGGCCTGGTATTAAGAGAGGAGTTCCAGGGGGAAGGGCTTGGGACCGGGGTTCTCGAAATGCTGGAGGCTACATATCGAGGCCGGATGGAGGCCATCGAGCTGGGCGTTCACCGCTCCAACCGGCAGGCGAAGGCCCTTTATGAGAGGCTGGGCTATACACTGGTTCAGAGCCTCGATGATCTGGGCTTCTTCGTCCTACAGAAGGCGCTCTGAGCCGCCTACACGCGGAAAACCGCCCTGACGGCGACGACCGAGAGCACCGAGCATATGAAGAAGAAGGTGATGATCGCCAGCACAACAATGAGGGTGACTGCCGGATCATACGACGATCCCCTGCGGGAGCGCCTGCCCAACCCCAGGAGATGATGAAAGCGCAACCCGCTCCCGATTCTGTGCCGCCGGTAGTCATCCAGAATAAGCCTGCGATAGTAATACCCGCTGCCCTGGCCCGGTGGCCGGTGCGTCAACCTGTTCGCCACGTCTCACCTCCCCATCACTGTCAGCCCGTCTATACCATCTCATACCGCCTTACAACTTCATTCTATCCGGTAACGCTCTCCAGAACCTGACAGAGAGGCGTCAGCCTCTTGACAGTTCCCTCTCATCAGCCCCGGAAAGGCAAAACCGGCCCCTCTTTTGGACGAAGAGGGGCCGGTGAAACATCAGATGGACTGCGACCGGAGTTCAGTATCCGGGCATCCGGGGGGCGGGAGGCAGAACACCGGGAGTTCTACCAGCGCACCAAAGACAAACCAGCGACTTCGCGGAAATGATCATCCTGAGAGACCACTTCGAGCTGGTACTGCAAAGCGGTAGCAGCGATCCAGATATCGTTTTCCGGGATGGGGCGACCTTTTGCCCGCAACTGTCGGTGGACCTCCCCAAAGACGCGGGCTGTCACCGAGTCAACCGGTAGCACTTCAACCTGTACAGACCAGCGATCCACAACGGCCAGATTCTCGGCCACTCGTTGTGACCGATACGCGCCATAGTATAACTCACCCAGCACGACTGCGTTCAGGAACCACTCATCAGTATCATTCAGCAAGGCTACCAGAGCCGGGTCACCGCGCTGCAACGCGATCACAGCGTTGGTATCCAGCAGTTTACCACGCATCAGGGTCAATCTGCTCCAGGTCCGCCTCAATGGCGGCTTCCATACGATCCAGATCGTCTTCCGAGATGGTCCCGATGAACTGCCTGAGCACGCTCCCCGGCGTGCCCTGCGGGCGATCGGGCGCAAGACGACGTACGTAGTCGAGCACCTGCCTCTTCTGCTCTTCTGTAAGCCACCTCAGACGGTCAA
>DRKO01000166.1 GCA_011051745.1 Chloroflexota bacterium
ATGTACTGGTAGGTCCCGCCACACCACACGTCCCCGTCCACGAATTCGGTCACGTCCGTGCCGACCGTGCCGGCGTGGACGATCCCCTCTCCGGCCAGATCAGTCCGACGGCGGTAGATGTTGAAGCCATCTTCGTTGTCGCTGTTGTCCTGCCAGCCAACCAGAATATCGTATACGGCCACATGGTCGGCCCAGATGCCACCCGGAGGGGCGGGCAGGGCCTGATCGGGCGTCGAGGTCGGTCCCGCCGATTCCCCTCCTCCCGAGCCGGAAGCGGCAGCCTGCCCCTCCTCCGGGGCTGCTTCCCCGCCGCCTGCCTCCGATACGGAAGGCTGCCCTCCAAGAGAGCCGCATCCCGCCAGCACAATCAGCGCCGCGACGGCGATCAGGACTCCGACAATCAGAATCTGCAGCGTGCGTTTTTTGATCCGGATCGAATCATTCATGTTTCCCCTATCCTTACTGTGATGCTCCCTGTGGAGAAGAAACACTGTGGAGAAGCGATCGTCCCGATCTCTTCCCAGCCTCACGCTCATTGTAGGAGTATCTCAATTTCCCTGCTGGAGAGGGGAAAGAACCGGGCGGCAGAAGAAGCCGCCCGCAGAGGAGTTTTCACGAGTTTTTCATGAAATCTTCACGCTTCCGGGCCCCCCGCCGGAATGGATTTTCAGGGGAGCGCGGAGCGCGGAGGGCGCTATTCCCCGCCCGTGATCACCACCCGCCCGATGACGGCGCGATTGTCGGGCAGGGGAGCATCGGCGGCCAGCAGGGGGAGCCGCTCCAGCGAGGGGAAGGCGTACCAGCCGATGGCGAGGTCATACTCGCCGGGGGGTGTATCCGGCGGGAAGGTGATGGCGAAGGGATCGGGCACGATCTCACCGGGATGCCAGCGCGAGGTCGGGTAGAAGCCGATACAGGGCTGGCCGTCGCGCTGGGCGACAAGCGGCTGCCCCTCCAGCCCCGTCCCGACGTGCGCAAAGGCGGTCAGGTCAGCGCCGACCGGCTCTCCGGCGTACCAGTAGAGGGTGATAAAGAGCGTCTCGCCGGGCGCGAAGGTGTCGCCCGACCAGTCGTAGCCGTACAGGCTGATGCCGGAGCCGAAGCGGGCTTCCGATGTGCGGGGGGGCAGGGGCGCACGCACCCCCGGCGGAATCTCGACCAGCGATCCGGTTGTCTGGAACAGGTCCACGTCGCGCAGGGGAACGGTCGCCGCCGGGTAAAGCTCCGTCAGCTTCCCAACCGTCTCAATGTCGCGGCCTGAGAGCACCACGTAGCTGGTGCGCACCGCCCGCTCATGCGGCAGCGGCAGGCACTTGCGGAAGTCCAGCCGGACAACGGGCGTGCCGGGGAACAGGTACTCAAAGGCGACGATGTCCTCCTCGGCCTCCGGGATCAGCTCGACGAACACCGGCTCGGAAGCAGCGGCCCGCGCGATCATCTCCTCCGCCAGTTCAACCGGCGCGGCGGTGAACTGCTCGGCCAGATTGGGCGTCCGAGGCCAGAGGCCGTAGAGCAGATAGACGTGCCAGCCCGCGCTGCCCAGCAGGGCGACGATCCCCAGCCCCCGCATGACGGCGTGAGCGCGTCGGGAGCGCAACCGCGCGGCCAGCCAGCGGTAGCCCTTCACCCAGCCGAGCGCGACCAGCGCGGCGGTCGGCGGGGCGATGCCGATCATGCGGCCCAGATTGGGCGCACCTTCGGTGAGCAGGCTGGGCAGGGACATCAGCACCAGCCAGACGAGCAGAGTCCGCGCGAACGCGCTGCGCCGGAGATGCCACACGCTCCACGCCACCCCCACCCAGAACCCCGCCGACTGGATCACGTCGAGCAGGGGGACGCCCGGCACGCCGTTCTTCGGGTCGTAGCTGCCCTCAAGGCTGAAGACGCGGAAGATCATCCGCGCGTTGTGGCGATACATCTCAAGGGCGGTGACGGGCTGGCCGTTCACCATCGGCTGCGCGACGATGGAGGCCCGCCCGGTGAAGGCGGCGGGATGCGTGAGGAAGAAGACAGTCAGCGGCAGGCTGGCAATCAGCCCGGCCCCGCCCATCAGCGCGGCCCCGATCAGGATGCGCCGCCGCGCCGGACGGTCGGCCATCAGGAATTCCTGAAGAAGCAGGAAGGCCACCAGCGGCAGGATGAAGCGGGCATGCAGGCCGTTGTACTGCGCCAGACCGGCCACCAGACCGGCCAGCAGCCAGCCGGTCCGGGCGCGGCGATGGACTCCCCGCTCCATCTGCCAGACGACAAACAACGTCGTGGCCGGGGCCAGCCCGTTCTCCATGCCGATCCGCCCGATGGTGACGTAAAACAGCGTGTACGAGAGGACAACGGCGCTCAGCAGGGCGATCAGGCGGCGCTCGTCGGGGGAGAGGCGACCGGTCAGAGGATCGGTGCGTAGCAGTTCGCGGAAGCAGGCATAGGCCAGAGGCACGCTGAGCACCCCCGCCAGCGCGGGAGGCATCCGCCCGCCGGTGATGTTCGTGAAGCCCATCATCTGCGCGAGGGCGGTCACGTAGACCGGACCGGCGTTCGCGCCGCCGAAGGAGGTCTCCTCGTAAAAGACGGGCAGCGGAGCGCCGCTCAGCAGTTCGCGGGCCCGCAGTTCATACCAGATCTCATCGAACCAGGCCGGAGGCGGCAGTTCGTGCAGGCGGTAGACGCGCAAAAAGGCGGCCAGCAACGTCGCCAGCACAAGAAGAACGAGGATCGCGGGCCGGAGGGGGGAATGGCGTTCCCCGGCGGGATGTTCAGCACGCTGTGAGGCACTCACCGCTGTTTCTTAAAATCCTGTCAGGGTGGATGAAAGATCAGACCACGCTACTGTTACTCCGCGCCCTGATGCTGCCCTGCAGCGGGCAGGAACACGGTAAACGTGCTGCCCTCTCCGGGGGTGCTTTCGACCGTGACGAAGCCCTCGTGCAGTTCGACGATCTCCTTCACGATGCTCAGGCCGAGGCCGGTTCCCGGCGCACCGGTCAGCCGCGAGGCCTGCCCCCGGAAAAAGCGGTTGAACAGAAACGGCAGCTCATCGGGCGGGATGCCCGGCCCCGTATCCCAGACGGAGAGCATCACCCCCGGCTGTTCGCCGTCCGGGGCGGGACGCGTGCGCACCCCGATGACCCGTCCGGGGCCGGTATAGTTGATGGCGTTCGAGAGCAGGTTGATCAACACCTGCGCGATGCGTTCCCGGTCGGCGTGAATGAGCGGCAGATCGGGGGCCAGATCAAGCTCGATGCGCAGGTCGCGCTCCTCGGCCAGCCCCAGATGGCTCCGGATCACGTCTTCGACCAGTTCGTTGATCCGAAACGTCGTCGGGCGCATCGCCAGAACGCCCCGGTCGAGGCGCGAGAGGTCGAGCAGGTCCTCAACCAGCCGCTCCAGCCGCGATATTTGCCGGGCCATTGTGTCCAGATAGGAGTCGCGCTTCTCCGGATGGCCGGTGCGCAGCAGGGTGTGGTAGAGCTTGAGATTGGCGATCGGGGTGCGCAGTTCGTGCGAGACGTTGGCAACGAATTTGCTCCGCATGCGCTCAACCTCTTTCAGGGCCGTGATGTCATGCGCGACGGTAACGGCGTTGCTGACCCGTCCGTCCGGCCTCATGACGGGCGCAACCACGATGGCGGCGTCGTATTCCGAGCCGTCGGGCCGCCGGAGATGCACCTCGCCGCTCCAGGCGTGGCCCTGTTTGTGGGCTTCCCAGAACTGCCGCCAGAGGCTCTCCGGCAGTTCGAAAAGTTCGGCGGCGGAAGCGCCGATCGAGTCGGCGGCGGTGTAGCCGGTCTGGCGTTCCCAGGCCGGGTTGACGTACTCGATGATGCCGTCCGGCGTGGTGAACATGATCGCCTCGCCCGCGTTCTCAACAATGCGCTTGAGCCGCTCGCGCTCCTGCTCGATCTCAGCCGTGCGTCTGGCGACGAGTTCTTCCAGCCGATTGTACAGACGGGCGTTTTCGACCGCAATCACGGCGTGCCCGGCCAGTACCTGCGCAAACTCCAGATGCTCCTGCCGGTAGGCGTTCTCCTCCCGGCTGTCGAACGTGATCACCCCGATCACGCCGGAGCGGGAAAGCAACGGAACGCCCATCCAGCCCCGAACGTGTGTGATATTCGAGTCGCGTATCCAGTCGGGGGATTGACGGACATCGGGGATGACAATCGCCTCGCCGGTCTCCCGGATGCGTTTCAGGAGCCTGCTCTCTCGCACGATCTCCCGTGCACGCTCGACGATCCTCGCCCCCCGCTTCTCAAAGCCGTGCAGGACGATGGTGGGCGTTTGATCGTCCTCGCCGTCCTCGTAGATCACCACTGTGGCCGTCTCGTAGGACAGCACGGCTGCCGACTGGTGAAGGATGCGGTGCAGAACTTCTTCCAGGCTGAGCGTCGAGGTGAGGGCACGCGCGGCCTCCAGCAACGCATCGGCGCGGGCGTGAGCGCTGCGCTCGGCCTCATACAGGCGGGCGTTCTCAATCGCGATGGAGGCCTGCGCGGTCAGGTTCTCCAGCGCGTGCACCTCCGCCTCGCTGAAGCGTCCGGCATCGGCACACTGGATGTCGAACACGCCCAGCAATTGCTTCCCCCGGAAGAGCGGGAAAGCCGCCTCGGAGCGCGTATCGGGCAGGAGCGGGTGGGGTAGATAGTGCGGGTAGCGCTGCACGTCGTTGGCGACGATCGGCTTCAGCAGGCGTCCGGCGCGGGCAATGATGCTCGGCTCCGCCGAGAGCGGCAACGAGTGCCCCTCCTTCCTGATCTCCTCGCTGGGGCCGCCCGCCGATTTCGTCAGAACCAGATGCCCGGTCTCGCGGTCAAACAGGTGAATGCTGACGTGGTAATAATGGAACGTCCTCTGAACCTCCGAGACGAACATCTCCAGCAGGTCGTCCAGCGAGAGGGTCGAGGTTAGCTGCTGCCCGATCTGGTGGGCCAGCCGCTCGCGCTGCTCGGTCTCTTTCTGAGCGGTGATGTCCTTAGCCATGCCCCGGTAGCCGATCAGGTTTCCGTCGCCGTCAAAGATGGGGATGCCGGAGATCAGGAAACAGACCGGCTGACCGTTCGCGTGCTGCGTCCAGAACTCGTATCCGGAGAAGGGCTGCCCGTTGAGCACCTTCCGCTCTGACCCGGAGCCTTCGCCAGAGGGCAGGAAGTCGTCAACTGCCTTTCCGAGCACCTCTTCCACTCTGATCCCAAGCACCTCGTACAGCCGCTCGGAGCAGTACGTCAGCGTCCAGGTTTCCCCGATGCGGCGGACCTCCCACACCAGATCGGAGGTGCTCAGGACGAGATGATGGAAACGTTCTTTGGCCTGCCGCGTCTCTTCAAACAGACGCTGGTTTTCGACCGTTACGGCCAGTTGTGCCCCGATGACGCGGTAGAGTTGCTTCATCTCCGGGTCGAACTCGTGGGGTTCCTGCCAGCCGAATATCAGCATCCCGACGATGCGGTTGGCCGGTGTGAGGAGGGGGACAAAGGCCAGCGAGCGCAGGCCGACCGGTCGCAGGAGCCCGGCCACCTTCTCGTCCACCAGCCTGTGGGTGGAGACATCCGGGATGGTGAACACCTCATTACTGATGGATTCCCGCAGGTAACGGCCCAGAGCGTAGTCCTGAACGCGGAAACGGGAGCCGAGAAACGCCGAGCGTTGCCCGTCGGGGCGGATGACGGCGACGATCTCCGCCCACTCCGGGAGGCCGGTTTCGTCGTTGTCAACGTAGAACAGGATCGCATTGCAGCTCTTCCGCTCTCTGGCGGGGGCAGCAGCGGCACGCAGCAACTCGTCCGGCTCCTTCGCCTGTATGAGCGCCTGGCTGGTCCGGTACAGTATCTCAAGGTGCTGAAGATTCTGCCGGGTGCGGGTGAGCAGGCGGCGGTTTTCGACCAGCATGGCAAGCTGGGGGGCCATCATCCGGTAGAACTGTATCTCCTGAGGGGCAAACTCGCGCGGCGTGGCCCAGCTCAGCGTGACGGCCCCGACCATCCGCTCCCCGACGATAAGGGGGATGGTCACGTGGGAACGGGCTCCGAGCCTGCGCATGAAGGTGGTCACCCGTTCATCTACCGCTTCGTGGGGCTGCTCCAGGTCCGGAATCGTGATGATCCGGTACGGATTCTCGACCAGCATCCGGCCCAGAGGCAGATCGGGCAGGTAATAGCGCGTGCCGACCGGCGTCTCCCGCCCGGGGATGGCGTGTATTCCGGCGGCGACCTCGGCCCACTCCGGTCGCCCCTCCTCGTCGTTCTCAATGTAGAACAGGTAGGCGTTGCAGGGACCGGCGAACTGCGTCGCCGGGCTGGCGATGGCCTGAAGCAATTCCTCCGGCTGGTTAGCCACGATCAGGGCCTGATTGGCGTCTACGAGGAGCTCAAAGTGGGCCCGCGCCTTCTCGGCCCGGTCAAAAAGGCGGGCGTTCTCGATGGCCGCCGAAGCCTGAGCGGCGAACAGATCGGCCAGCCGCAGGTCTTCAGAAGAGAACGGCGGGCGTCCGGCCTCCCTCGCCACCGCGAGCACCCCCAGCACGTCCTCGTCACAGGAGAGGGGAACCGAAAGCACCGAACCGATCTTCTCGAACTCCGGCCAGGGGATACGGCCCTCCCAGTCCGGGTAATCCTCGACGGCCATCCCCTTCCCGCTTGCGAAGACACGCCCGATCACGCCCTCCCCCGACCGGACGGACCTCCCGACCATGTTCGCCCCCAGCCCCGTCCCGGCGACGGCCTGCAACGCCCCCGACTCCGGATCAACCAGGCAGATGGCCCCTCCCAGATGAGCATCCAGCATTTCAGCCGCATGCTCGATGATCTGCCCCAGCAAGCGGCCCATGCCGGGCCACAGCTCAGAGGCCACCTCGGCTCCGGTCGCGCGGGCCGGGGGACCCTTCTCAAGATTCCCTGATACTTTCTTTGCTTCTGGCAATACTCTATCCCTGCCTTAGCCAGCACAGACGGTCGTTCAACCCACCGTCGAAGATCGGCGTGGGGGCACACTTAAGAGATAGTATAGAGCAGCCCCACCCGCCCAGCAATGGGGGTATCTCTGTAGGGACCCGTGCTTTCGGGGGGATAAGGAACGGCGGCGGCTAACCGTCTACCGATGGGAGCCGTTCCCTGAGTCGGTCAGCCCCAGAAGGTGCTCCCGCAGGCGCAGGATGGCATCGTCGAGGCGGGCCTGTATCTCGGCGACCTGCCCGGCGGCCCGGTCGGGATCGTGAAGATCGAGCGTCCCCAGCAGAAGACCCGCTCCGTACATCGCCTGTAACACGTCGTCCTGAAGCTGGCGGGCCAGCCGTTCGCGCTCCTGCAACAGGGCCAGTTCCTGCGCCTGCCGGTGATAGCGCAGGCTCTGGATCACAACGGCAGCGTGGGCGGCCAGCATTTCGATCAGGCTCTGATCTTCCTGCGTGAACGTGTCGCCCTCTATCTTGTTCGCCAGATACAGGTCGCCGATCACCTCGCCGCCGCTCTGTACCGGCACGCCGAGAAAGGAGCGGATCGGGGGATGATGGGGAGGATACCCTTTGAAGGCCGGGTGCTTCTCGATGTCGGGGGTGCGGACGGGCTTTCCTTCGCGCAGCAGGACGCCAAGAACTCCCTCGCCGCGCGGCGGCTCCCCGACGTGGGCGGCCTGATCGCCCGGAAGCCCGGAGATCACGAAGTGGGCCAGTTGTTCGCCGGAGGCATCCGGAACACCCAGCGCGGCCAGCTCCGCGCCCGCCACCTCGCGGGCCGAGTCAACGATGATCTGGAGAGCGCTTCCCACGTCGTGCGCCCCGGCCACCGCGATTGCCGCCCGGTGGACGCGCTCAAACTTGCACACCAGCCCCTGGCGGCAAAACCACTCTCCGCTCTGGTTCATCTGAGGATTGCCAGACATGCCGCTTTGATCTTCTCCCCCCTCCCGTGAGGTAACGCCAGCCTGCCGCCGACGGCCTGCTGCCGGTACGATACACAAATTAGACACAACCCGTCATAAAAGGACAAGTGCTGAATGTCACCCACAAAAGAGGAAGAGTATCGCAATTCCCGGATTTCCGGATGAAGATCGCCTGCCCCTTGACTCTCCCCTCACCGGAGGGTGCATACTGAGGATGACGAAGGCCTTCAGGCCCTTACACATGTGGAAGGGAACGATGTTCAAAATCGGTGATTTTTCCAGACTCAGCCAGGTGTCGGTGAAGGCGCTGCGCTACTACGATGAGATCGGGCTGCTCAAACCGGCCCGTGTGGATCGCTTCACCGGGTATCGTTACTACTCGGCTGATCAGTTGCCCCGCCTGAATCGCATTCTGGCGTTGAAAGACCTGGGCTTTTCGCTGGAGCAGATCGCCCGCCTGCTGGACGAGGAGCTAACCCCCGATCAACTGCGGGGGATGCTCCGCATGAAGCGGGCGGAGATTGAGCAGCAACTGGAAGCCGAGCGGGAGCGGCTGGCGCGGGTGGAAGCGCGGCTGAGGCAGATCGAACAGGAGGGCAGGATGCCTGCGTATGAGGTCGTGCTCAAGAGGGTTGATCCGATCGGGGTCGCGGCGGTGCGGGATGTGATCCCCACCTACGGCGACGTGAGTCGGCTCTTTGGCGAGATATTCGCCTGTCTGGGACGGAAACGGGTCAGGCCGTCCGGGCCGCCGATGGCGATCTACCACGATCCGGAGTACCGCGAGCGGGACGCGGACGTTGAGGCGGCTGTGCCGGTGGGCGAGCCGGTGACCGACGGCGAGCGGGTGACGTTCCGCGAGTTGCCGGGGGTCGAGGTGATGGCCTCGGTTGTTCATGAGGGGAGCTATGACACCATCGGAGAGGCGTACAGCACCCTGATGCGGTGGATCGAGGAGAACGGTTATCGCATCGCCGGGCACAGCCGGGAGGTGTACATGCGCGGGCCGGGCGAGGGGATCGATCCGGCCCACTACGTGACCGAGGTACAGATTCCGGTGGAGAAGGCCTAGCGCCGCAGCTTCTCTCTGCACTGAGGGGCGGGAGCAGCCCGGATCGCCGGGTTGCTCCTGTTTTTTCCCCTCCGGCGATGGGGGAGCGGGTTCCCGTTCCGGTTGATCCCCTGCGGCAATCGGGCTATATTGTCCCGGCGGTGTCCTCGTTGCGGGTGAGGCTCGATCAAACAAGAGGGTACATGATGGATCAACCGGTCTCAGGGGACACAAACCCCTGGCGATTCTTCATTCTTGCTCTTGGGATTTCGTGGTTCTTCTGGCTGTGGGTCATCGTGTCTGGCTGGAACGTCTGGAGTTTCCCGGCGGTGATCCCCGGCGCTCTTGGCCTCTTCGGCCCGGCGCTGGCGGAGATCGCGCTGATCTTCCGCGCTCATGATAAAGACCAGTGGCGGGACTACTGGCAGCGCGTGTTTGACATCCGGCGGATCGGCGGAAGATGGCATCTGGCTA
>DRKO01000167.1 GCA_011051745.1 Chloroflexota bacterium
AGCAGCTTATCCGCATCCTGCCGGTCGGCGAGGCGCCGGTTGAGGCTCCCCCCGATCATGAGGATGCGAGAGAGCGCCTGACTCATGTGGTGCACAGCCTGACGGAGGAAGTCCGAACCCGCCCGATGCTTTCCGCCGCGCTGGGGGTGATCCTGGTGGCGGCGTTTGCCCTTGTGCTGGCGATCCAGATCGGATACATCGATCTGCCCGTCCGGCCCACCCCCTCCGCCACACCCGTGCTTTCCCCCACGCCCACCCCGCCCCTCGAGCCGGATCAGATTCTGGGGCCGATCAGCGTGGACAGCGAGAGGTATTCCTTCGGCGAGCCGGTGACCGTTCGCGTCCGGCGCGGTCGGTCGGTCTCCACCGTCCTCTGTATACGCGAGCGAACCGTTACCAACCGCTCGGATAATCTGGGCGCCCCGACGACGATCACGCCGGTGGACGAGAACACGTTCGAGGATGTCTACACCTTCATCCCCGAAGTGGTCGGGACGTATGTGGTGCGTTGTAGCGGCGTTGTCACGACCGAGCAGGGCACGCTGCGCGTCACAGCCGATCCGGCGGAGTTCAGCGTTAGCTTTGTGATCGCCGACCTGCTCCCCTCCCAGCGCATGAAGACACTGAGCATTGACCGCACCACCCAGCACGAGGTGAACGACACGATCACCGTCCGGCTGGTGCGCGGCGTGGATGTCGCCAGCGTAACCTGTTCGTGGGTGCGGCACGAGTCGAGCGAGAGCGGCACGCTTGCCCTGGAGTCCAGCACGCTGCTCGACGAGGAGACGCTCGAGGCGGTGTACACCTTCACCCCCACCGTGCCGGGCACGTACACGGTGCGCTGTCAGGGGATCGTCAGCCTGGAGGATAGCACCCGCGTGATCGGGACGGGCGACTCGTCGTTCTACGTGTCGAAAGAGCTTACGCCAGCGGAACAACTGGGGCCGATCAGCGTGGACGGGCAGGATCATCAGGTGGGCGACCTGATCACGGTCCGGCTGCGGCGCGGGGCGCAGGTCTCCGATCTGACCTGCTCGTGGTCTGTGCAGGACACGGACGAGTCGAGCGAGTGGGGGCGGGTGGCCTCCTTCCAGGCGAACGAGGATCAGTTCGTGGATATCTACCTCCTTCAGCCTGAGATCGCCGGTCGGTACGTGGTCAACTGTAGCGGCGTGGCCGCCACCTCCGAGGGAGAGATTCCGGTCAGCGTCACGCTGCCCTTTGATGTCCGTGAGGCCGACGAGGCCGGTTAGGCGGAAGGGCGCACAGCCCCTCTCATCGTCTCATCATCGCTGCGTTCCGATGTGTCCCGCGTAAAACGGGAGGTGACCCTGAGCCCGGACGCCTCCCCCGTCTCGCCCCTGTGGCCGCCCACACGTCAGGATAGATTCTCGACAGCAGGGAGCGTCCCCGATGCAGGCTGACGACTCTTTCGGACGTGCCGTCTCCCTCTCGCCCGTCACCCTCGGCGGCGTCGCGCTGCTCTCGGCGGCGATGCTCGCCTTCGAGCTAACGCTGACGCGCCTCTTCGCCGTCGCGCAGTTCTACCACTTCGCCTTTATGGTGATCAGCCTGGCCCTGCTGGGATCGGGCGCGTCGGGGTCGCTGCTGAGCGTCTGGCCGCGCTTGGGGCGCAACCCGGCCCGCCCGGCGGCTGGCTTCGCGCTGGCCGCGCTGCTGAGCTACGCCATCCTCAACCTTATTCCGTTTGATTCGTATGCCATCGCCTGGGATCGCAGGCAGAGCCTCTATCTGGTGCTGACCTTCGGCGGGGCAGCGCTGCCCTTCGTCTTCAGCGGGCTGGTGGTCGGCGGGTTGCTGGCCGCCGACGTGCGCGGTTTGCACCGGGTCTACGCCGCCAATCTGGCCGGATCGGCGCTGGGCGGTGTGATCGTCCTGCCCCTGCTCGATCTGGTGGGCGGGGAGGGCGCGTTGTTCCTCAGCGCCGCGCTGGGGCTGGCCTCGGCGGGGCTGCTGATGATCCGTTCCCGCAGGGGCGGCATGGTGATCCGGTCGGGCGGGATCGCGGCGGGCGTCGTCGCGCTGGTGGCGCTGGCCGTCGTCCGCCCGGATCGGATCGCGCTCCGTCTCTCGCCTTACAAGGGGCTGAGCCAGCTTCTTCTCACGCCCGACGCCCGGCACACCGTCTCGGAGTGGAGCGCCGTCGCCCGCGTGGACGTGGTCGAGAGCGACTCGATCCACATCTTCCCCGGCCTCAGCCAGAACGCGCTCATCATGCGACCGCCGCGTCAGGCCGCGCTGACGCTCGACGGCGATAATCCGACCCCGATCACCGCCCTGTCACCCGATGACGAGCTGGCCCGCACGCTGGCCGAAAACGTTCCGCAGGCCGTGATCGCCGAACTGCGCCCCCCCTCCGCCACTCGCCTGATTCTGGAGCCGGGCGGCGGCTGGGATGTCCTGATCGCGCTGGCGGGCGGGGCGCAATCGGTGACCGTCGCCGAGCGCAACCGGCCTGTGATCCGCATCCTGCGCGGGGCGTACCGCGACTTCACCGCCGGACTGTACGACGATCCGCGCGTGGCCGTCGTCGCGGCCGATGGCCGGGTGTACGTCCGCCGCACGCCGCAGACCTTCGACGTGATCACCGTTGCGCTCAGCGACTCGTTTCACCCCGTCACGTCGGGCGCGTACAGTCTGGGCGAGGACTACCGCTACACCGTTGAGGCGGTCGGCGATTATCTGGATCGGCTCTCGCCGGAGGGGTTGCTGGTAATGACGCGCTGGCTGCAAACCCCACCCACCGAGTCGCTACGCACACTCGCCACCATCGAGGCCGCGCTGCGGGCGCGGGGCGTCGAGCGCCCGGAGGAGCACATCGCCGCCTTCCGCTCGATGCGCACGATGACGTTTGTCGTCGGGGTCGAGCCGCTCAGGGAGGAGGAGCGGGAGGCCATCCGGGCCTTCGCCGACTCACGCGGGTACGATCTCGTCTGGCTGCCCGACATCTCGCCCGATGAGGTCAACCGGCACAGCCGCCTGCCCGAACCAGCCTACTACAACGCCTTCACCGCCCTGCTCGCCGATCCGGCGGGCTTTGTCCGGGCCTACGAGTTCGACATCCGCCCCCCGACCGATGACCGCCCCTTCTTTTTCCATTATTTCCGCTGGCGGCAGACGCCGGAGATACTCGCCACACTGGGCCACACCTGGCAACCTTTCGGCGGGAGCGGCTACTTTGTGCTGGTCGCCCTGCTGCTCGTGGTGGCGTTTCTGGCCGCGCTGCTGATCTTCGGCCCGCTCGTGATCGGGCGGTTACCGCCGCCCCCGGCGGCAGGGGATAGCCCCGTGCCCCTGTTCCGGCTGCGCGTCCTGATCTACTTCTCGATGCTGGGGCTGGGCTTTCTGTTCGTCGAGATTCCGCTTGCCCAGCGGTTCATCCTGTTCATCGGCCAGCCGGTGACGGCGCTGGCGGTGGTGCTGTTCGCCGTGCTGCTGTTTTCGGGGATCGGGAGCCTCACCGCGCCGCGCTGGCGGCTGCGATGGGCGCTGGCGGCGCTGGTCGGCGTGGCGCTGGCGACGCCGCTCCTGCTGCGCGGCGTGTTCGCGCTGGCACTGGGCTGGCCGCTGGCCGCGCGGGTCGCCTTCTCCGTTCTCGGTCTGGCCCCCCTCGGCCTGCTGATGGGCGTCCCCTTTGCGCGGGGCACGGCCCTGATCGAGCGGCTCGCGCCGGGGCTGATCCCCTGGGCCTGGGCGATCAACGGCAGCGCGTCGGTGATCAGCGGGGTGCTGGCCGTGATGGTGGCTTTAAGCCGGGGGTTCCCGGCGGTGCTGTGGCTGGGGGCGGGAGCGTATGCGCTGGCGTGGCTGGCGATCGGCGGGCTGGCGGAGGAGGGGTGAAAGGCCCGCTCAGCACGTCACGTGCAGGATCGCGTTGACTTCCTCCGCACTCAGATCGGCCAGCAGGCGGCAGGCTTCCTCCGTCGGCACGGCGACAACCTCCACGCCGCGCCGTTCCGCCTCCTCGAACACCTCCGGCATGATCGGCAGGCTGCCGTAGGCCCCCGTGCCGATGATCAGCTTCGGGCCGCCCCAGGGGATCGCCTCCGCCGCCGAAAGGGGCGTGTGTCCGTAGCGGGCACGGTAGGGCTTAGAGGGCTTCTTGCTGCGCTTACGCACCTCCCCACGCTCGATCACCACGTCGTGGGTGTAGCGCCGCCCCTCGACTTCGATCTCGCCGAATCGGATCAGTCTGGCCTGCATCGGGTCTTCTCCTGAAGGAGACGCGAGTCATCTGGCCGGTTTCCCGCAGGCGGGGCAGTATCCCAGCCGGACCGGGTAGGTCTGCCCGCAGTTGGTGCAGGTCACCTGCCGGTCGGACTCTGAGGCCCCTTCCTGAAGGGTCGCCTGCCCCGCCTGAGTGGCGTCCTCCGCCGCCGTGATCGGCTTGCCCGTCTGCGGGCAATAGCGCAACCCCCGCGCGTGCAGGTGTCCGCACGAGTAGCGGGTCGAGTCGGGCGGGGGCATCGGGACCGCCTCTTTGGGCTTGACGGGCTTTCCGGTCAGCGGGCAGTACGTCAGGTCCGGCGGGTGATGGTGATTGCAGGTGTACGCCACCAGCGGCTCGGTGTCGTCCCGGTGCTCCTTCCAGAACTCCCAGACCGCAGGAGCGTAGATCGCGAAGCCGACGTTATTGGCAATCGCCGGATTGATGATGCTATCGGCCAGCCCGATCAACCGTCCCTGCGCGTCAATGATCGGCCCGCCGGAGTTCCCGGCATTGATCACCACATCTACATGCACAAGGGGCACGTCGAGCGTGATCCCGAACCGCTCCAGCGGTTCCTCGCCCGGCTGGTGCAGGCCGTTGTAATGCCCGCCCGTTACCGCCCAGTCGAGGCCGAGCGGGTGGCCGATGGCGGCCAGCGGCTCGCCCGGAGAGAGCGGCTCGAAGTCCATCGAGAGGCCGCTTAACTGCCCGGCGCTCAGCGATTGAGGGGAGCGGCGCAGCTTCAGCAGCGCCAGATCGCGGGCCGGATCAACGGCGACCACGTCGGCCTCGATGCGCTCGCCGGTCTGGAAGGCGGCGTAGACTCCGGCGGCCCCCTGCACGACATGCAACGCCGTGATCACGCGGTCATCGGGCAGGTAGATGCCGCTCCCTGTCCCGCCATCGGGCCGGTAGAGCTTGACCACCTGCCTGATCACGCGCTGGATGGCCTCCTGAAGACTGGCGGGGGGTGGCGTGGCGTCCACCGGAAGGGTCTCCTTCGACGAAAGAGCCTCCGCCACCGGAGGAAGGGACTCCTCGGCGGCCACCTGCGCCAGATCCTTCGCCATCTCACCCGCGCTCGGATAGCGGGCGGCGGGCGCTTTCGCCAGCGCTTTCTGGATCACGGCGTCAATTGCTTCGGGCAGATCGGGGCGTGCCCGCACCAGCAGAGGGGCAGGTTCGTTGACGTGCGCCCACATCACCTGTGAGATCGACTCGCTGTCAAAGGGGAGCCGCCCGCTCAGCATCCGGTAGAGCGTGACGCCCAGAGCGTAGATGTCCACCGCCGGACTGATGAAGTTGTGCGGGGTGATCAGCTCCGGGGCCAGATAGTGGATCGTCCCCACGATCTTATCCTCGGCGGTGAGTTCCTGTGTATCGGCAATCACCTTGGCGATCCCGAAGTCGGTCAGGATGGCGTTCTGTTTGCTATCCAGAAGGACGTTGGCCGGTTTGATATCGCGGTGGATCACGCCCATCTCGTGCGCGTAGTCGAGCGCCTCCGCGACCTGCTCCATGATGCGCACCGCCAGATCAAGGGGGACCGGCCCCCCGGCGATCAGGTCTTCAAGCGAGCCGCCCGGCTCGTAGGCCATCACGATGTAAGGCAGGTCGCCTTCCTGCCCGTAGTCGTAGATCGGGACGATGTGGGGGTGCTGGAGGCGGGCCGTCGTCTCCACCTCTCTCGTGAAGCGGGCCATGAACGTCGGGTCGCCCAGCAGGCCGGGGGAGAGCACCTTCAGCACCACGTTCCGCCCAATCGACTCCTGATGAGCGAGGTATATCTGCGACATGCCCCCGCGCCCCAGCAGCCGGATCACCCGGCACCCGCCGATTGTCTGCCCGATCAACGTGTCTGTCATGGTTATGCTCCGCTGGGAGGATGAGGGTTCCGCCACACACAGGATACTCGATTATGTGGGGTTGTCAAACCCTCTGGACTTATTAAGCTTTTTTGTGTAAACTTTAATAACATGGAGGCTTATTAAAGTGCACTTTAATAAAGCGGGACGTTATTAAACTTTTTCGGGAAAGTTTTGATAACGTGGGCCCTTATTAAAACCGACTTTAATAAGAGCTCTCGTTATTAAAGTATTTCTACAAAGATTTAACAGTCATGAAGGAGGTTTCAGTGGATATCGCCGCTTTCGAGGACAGCCCGACCGGCTTTCTGGAGAAATACACCGGTGTGGATGGGAGGGAATGCTGTGCTTACGTCCCCCACCCTCTGCCAGCGGAGATCAGCAAACTGAATCTCAGCGATACGGCGCTGTGCCTGATCGCCGACGCAGCACGAGCCTTCGGGGAGGTGAACGGCATGGCAAAGACTCTCCTGCTGATGTTACCCGATCTCGATATCGAGTTGATCCTGAAACCGCAGCTTCGCCGGGAGGCCGTCGCCAGCACCCGCATTGAAGGGACGCGCATCTCCGACACAGAGGTTCAGCAATATGAAGTCGAGGAACCACCGGAGGAGAAGCGGATAGACTATCAGGAAGTTCAGAATTACATTGCCGCCCTTGAACACGGGCTGCAATTGCTGGACTCCGGTCTGCCGCTCTGTGTCCGACTGGTGCGCGAGATTCACGGGCGCCTGATGGAGGGTCTGCCACAGGAGAGGCGGGACGGTAACCCCGGCAACTTCCGTGACAAGCAGGTTGTCATCGGTGGGCCGGGGGCCACTGCGGAGACGGCCCGTTTTGTCCCCCCTCCACCGGGGAAAGTCGAAGACCTGATGCATGGGTGGGAAACCTTCCTGAACGAGCCAAACGCTCTCCCTCCTCTCGTGCAGTGCGCCCTGATGCACTATCAGTTTGAGACCATTCATCCTTTCACCGATGGGAACGGGCGGGTCGGACGCCTGCTGATCAAGCTCTTCTTCTATGAGCGTCAATTGCTGAACTATCCTTTATTGCATCTGAGCGGCTTTCTGGAGCGCCACCGCCGTGAATACTACGACTCTCTGCTCGCCGTCAGCCGGGATGGTGACTGGGAGGGCTGGATCAGATTCTTCATGCAGGGCGTGATCGAGCAGAGCGAGGAATCTCTCGGAACGATCCGGCGTGTCATCAAGGCCCGCGAGACGTATCGCCGGCAACTGGAGGAGGCTGGTGCGGCCCGCTCCGCCCTCAGGCTCCTTGATCTCCTCTTCGCTCAGCAGACCGTGACCGCGCGATATGTGGAGAAGCAGCTTGGCGTCTCGTTCCCGACGGCCCAGAGCGCCATCGAGTTTCTGGTGGAGCAGGGCATCCTGATCACCACAACGCCGGAGCGGCGGCGTAACCGTATCTACAGGGCCCCCCGGCTGCTCGATTCGTTCGAGGAATAGGCCACCTTCAACCGTTACAGCGCTGTTAAGCGGGCCTTCCCTGCTTGTGCTATACTGTGGAAGCACAGCATTTCCGACGAGGATAGGTGTCCAGAGCAAGCGCCCCGCTCAGAACGGAACGGCGTAAAAACAGGTGAAAACCATGACGGACAAAGGTGGCATCACAGGCCCGGCCCCGGAGAAGACTCAGATAGGGCACGGGGAAGAACTTTCTTTTGTCTTCGTGAGCACCCCCTCTGGCGAAGGCGTCCCTTACCAGGCCCCCGACCTGCCTCCTCATTTTGTGCCGCGTGCTGAGCTTCTGGCGATTAAGCGTATCCTGCTGGGCCGCCCCAGCGCATTCCCAACCCCGCTCGTTCTGCACGGCCCGCCCGGCTCCGGCAAGACCGCTCTGGCCGCCGCTCTGGCCCATGACTCCGACCTGCTCGGCACGTTCCCGGACGGCGTGCTGTGGGTTTCGCTGGGCGAGGACGCCGATCCGCAGCACGCGCAGGCGATCTGGGGGGCCGCGCTGGGGAACGATCTCAGCCACCTGCCCGACCCCGCCAGCCGGTCGGCGACGCTGCGGGCCCTGCTGCGCGACTCACACTGTCTCCTCGTTCTGGACGATGTGACCGATATCGAGCAGGTCAGGACGCTTAACGTCGGGGGGCCGAACTGCGTCCGGCTGATCACGACCAACCGGGAGGAAATCGCCTACGCGCTCAAGGCACGCCGCTATCTGATTGACAAGATGAGCGAGGGCGAGGCGCTCCACCTGCTGACCGAGTGGGCGGGCATGATGCCGGACATCTACCTGCCGACCGTCAAGGAGATCATCAAGCGGCTGAGCAACTCGGCGTTGCCGCTCGCGCTGGTCGGGGCGCAGGCCCGTCAGGGGATCACGTGGTTGCGCCTGCTGGAAGTCCTGCGCGACGATCAGGGGCCGATCTCGATCTTCGACCCCGACGATCCTCTGACCCGCGACAATGCGCTGGGGTTGATCGTCAATCTGGTGCTCTCGCGCTTCGGCGGGGCACAGTTACAGCGCTCGGCCCTGCTGGGCGCGTTCGCCGCCGGATCGGGTCGCCCCTTCTCCGCCGAGGCCGCCGCCGCCTGCTGGGAGATGCCGGTTGAGGAGGCCCGTAGCACGCTCGAACTGCTCGTTGAGGCGGCGCTCGTCCACCGCACCGCGCCCGGAATGTACGCCCTGCACGAAGCCCTGCGCGACCATCTGCGGCGCTCGTCCACTTCCAACGCGCTGACGGAGGCCGAGCACCGGGTGTGCGACTATTATCTGGGCCTGATCGAGCAGGGCGAGAGCGCCACGCCGAAGGTTGACGCCCAGCTAGGGCAGATCATGCAGGCTTTCCGGCGCATCAGCGCGGGGAGGGATGAGGCGCTGGCGAACGTTTTCGCCGACGCCCTGATCGCCTATTTCGAGCGGCGCGGGCTGTGGGCCAATCTGATCACCCTGACGACGACGGTCGTCAAGGATGCGCACGACGGCGGCGACGTGATGCGCGAGTATGGCTACCTGAACGATCTGGGCTACGCGCATACCATGCTCGGCAATCTCGATGAAGCCCGCCGGTACTTCAAGCGCAGCCTGGAGATCAGCCAGGAACTGGGCGACCCCGCCGGTGAGGCCGCCGCGCTGAACAACATCGGCGCGGTCTACGAACGCGAAGGCAAGCTTGCCGACGCTCAATCTTACTATGAGCGCAGCCTTGCCATTCGGGAGAAGCTGGGCGTGCTGGAGGATACCGCCGAGGCGCTCAACAACGTGGCGGGCGTGCTCTACGTGCAGGGCCGTCTGGATGACGCGCTGAGCACCTTCCGGCGTGTGCTGGATATGTATACCGTGCTCAACGACCGGCACGGGCAGGCCCGGACCTGGCTCAACATCGGCGCGGCCTACGAGGGACTCGGAAACGACGATGAGGCCCGACGTGCCTACCAGAACAGCCTGGCGATTTACGCCAACCTGGGTGACGAGGCCGGGCAGGCGCAGGCGCTCAACAATCTGGGGATCATCTGCTTTAACCGGGGGGAGATCGACCGCGCCCTCGCGCACTTCAAGCGCAGCCTGACGCTCAAGGAGCGGATCGGCGACCGGCAGGGGCAGGCCTCGACGCTTAACAACATCGCGCTGCTGTATGAGAAGAGCGGCGCACTCTCCCTCGCGCTGGAGAACTACGAGCGGAGCTACGGCATCCTCAAGGAACTGGACGACCCCCGCGCGACGGTCGTTCAGGAAAACATCCGCACCCTGCGGGGGCAGATGGAGCAGAAGAAGGCGGAATGAACTCCGCCTTCACTGTCTGCTACCTGCTCTTTCCCCTTCAGTCCACCTCGCGCACGATGATCGTCTCCAGCCGGTCGCCGGGGGGAAGCACCTCGAAGCTCTGGGACTGATCGCGCGGGGACAGGCTCTCGACCACGTCCATGCCGTCCACCACTTCACCAAAGATCGTGAAGGCCCCGTCCAGATGCTCCGCCGGACCGAGCGTGATAAAGAACTGCCCGCGTGCCGAGTCGGGCTGGCTGGTGTGTGCCATCGAGAGCAGACCGGCCCGGTCGAAGCGCAGGCCGCTGCCCTGATACTCGTCTGGAATGGTGTAGGCCGGCCCGCCGAAACCCGATCCGGTCGGGTCGCCGGTCTGCGCCACGAAGCCGGGCAGCACTCGATGCCAGGTGATATCGTCGTAGTAGCCCGTGCAGGCCAGATAGGCGAAGTTGTTCACCGTCTCCGGCGCGAGGTCGGCGAACAGGTCTACCGCAATCGTCCCCTTCTCGGTGACGATCCAGGCGACGTAATTTTTCTCCGGATCAATCACCATCGGCGGCGGCTCGCGGTAGGTCATCTGGAGGATGGCAACGTCCAGCACGGCCTCCAGCGCGTCGGGGTCGGGAGGCGGGGAGTCCAGCTCCAGATCGTTCACAAAGAGCGTGGGCGCACTCTGGATGCCGATCTCCAGCGCGGCGGCCTGCGCGAAATCAATCCGGGCAACGTAGCTGCCGTCTTCCAGTTCGGCGGCGAACATCTCCGTATCAAGCCCCAGTTCCTCCGCGTAGCCGGTCAGCACCTCCCGTAGCGAGACCTCGGAGAGCGCGCCCCACTCCGACTGTCGCTCGTAGAGCAGATCGAGCATCGCCCAGAAGGCCTCGTTGCCCCCCTGCGTGAAGGCCGCTTCGCTGGCCTCCGCTGCCAGATGCGAGGCGGGATACTGGGCCGTCAGGGGGAAGTGTCGGAAGACAAAGCGCACCTCGTCCGGCCTGCGATCCACCATCTCTTTGAGCGCCTCGTAAAGCTGATCGCAGCCGGGGCATTGCAGATCGCCGTACAGAATCATCGTGACGAGCGGGTCTTCGGCCCCCATCACGTGCTCGTTGGGTAGCAGGGCCAGCGGGTTCCCCGGCCCCGGCTCGAACGGCTCCAGTGTGGGCTGCGGATAGCGGTCGCAGAAGTCGGTTCCCTCCCCCACTTCCAGATCGCGGGCGCTGGTGCGGTCGCGGCGCGGCAGGGCCCCTTCGGCCTCCCCCGCCGTCCCCTGAGCGTTGCAGGCTGCAAGAAGCAACCCCGCGCCCAGCGCAAGGAATATCAGTGTTCGGCGTGTGCTCTGTTTGCTCATAATCTCCTTCTGACGGCCCGCCGTGAAAGGACGGGCACGGTTGATGGCTATCACAGGTGGATGTCCGACGGATTCAATCGCCCCCTCAGGTGGTCTCTGAAGCGGGCCGTTTCCTCCTCCGGCGGGGCACAAAATGAACCTCGGCGTCTATCTCGATCACCTGCCCCTGAATGTGTTCCGCCTCGTCAGAGGCCAGAAAGACCGCCAGCCCGACGATGTCCTCCGCCTCCAGAATCGGCCCCTCGTCGGCCACCGAGCCGCGAAACCCCGTTCGCACCTTGCCGGGGTTAATGACGTTGACCCGTATCCCGTCCGCCTTGCCCTCCTCGGCGCAGGCTTTCGTCAGCCCGACCAGCCCCCATTTGCTGGCGCTGTAGGCCGCCATCAGGGGGTAAGCCCGCGAGCCGGAGGTTGAGCCAATGTTGATGATCGCGCCGCCGCCCTGCTCCTGCATGATGCGCCACACGTGCTTGGTGGCGAGGAACGGCCCGCGCAGGTTGACGTTGATCAGCCACTCCCACGTTTTAAGCGAGGTCGCCCAGACCGGTTTCCACATCCCGCCTCCGGCGTTGTTGACCAGCACGTCAATCCGGCCAAAGCGCCCCATCGCCTGCTCGACCATGTTCTTAACCGCGTCCTCGTCGGTCACGTCGGTTACGACCGGCAGCGCCTCACGCCCCAGCGCCTCGATCTTCTCCGCCACCTGCCGGAGCAGGTCGCCGGACCGCGCGGCCAGCACCAGGTGCGCCCCCTCACGGGCATAGCCAAGCGCGATCGCCTCGCCGATCCCCCGGCTTGCGCCGGTCACAATTGCCACTCTGTCTTTCAACCGCGCCACGCTGTCTCTCCCTCTCTGTCCTCCGGTCGGTGGATCATTCTTCGATAAAGCCGTGTTTCTGCAACCAGCGGATGAGCTCTCCCTTCAGAGGCTCGGTGATCATCGTCCCCCGATCCACGCCGCGCGGGCTCTGCCCCGGCTCCAGGGGGGCCGGTTCCTCATAAGGGAGGTTCTCGCCGGGGCGGGCGATCACGATCGTTGGCACGGACTGGAACCCCGTCCATGCGATGACGCGCTTCATCGCCTCCTCGTCCCGATCGATCATGATCTCCCGATAGGGGATGTTGAACTGCTGGAACACGCGCTCGGCCTTGCGCTGATAAGGGCAATAGGTCGAGCGCCTGTAAACCACGATCTCTTTTTCGGCTTTCACGGGCTTTCCTCCTGCCGGATCGCTACGGGAGAGGGGTGGCGGTCGGCGCGTTCTCAGCACCGGGGGCCTCGCCCCGCAGATAGCACAGTATCCCCCGCGCGATCCCCAGCGCGACCACGTCCGGGTGGTCGGTCAGCATCTCACGATCCAGATACATAAACCCGATCTCGATGATCGCGCCGGGCGTGCCGGGCGCGATCTCCCGGAAGGTGTGGTACTGCGTCATGTCGTACGTCACGCTGGGGTGGAACGAGAGGCCGGTCGTCCCGGCGTATTGCTCCACCAGGCAACTGACCAGTTGTCGGTCGCCTTCCGGGTTCTGCGAGTCGGCGAAGCTGGCGACCTTGAAGCCGGTCGCGTAGTCGTTGATATAGTCGCACGTGTCGGCGTGGATGGAGACCATCGCGAGCGCCCGGTAATTATCCAGCCGGGGGTCGAATTCGTCCAGCAGGTCTACCTGATACCCGTGCCCGCGCAGCAGTTCAACCACGCGCTGCGCCACCGCCTCGTTGATCTCCGCCTCGGTCAGCCCGTCCGGGCAGGTTGCGCCGGGGTCCGGCAGGCCACTGACCGGATGAACCCCCCGGTGGCCGCTGACGATCCCGATGTTATTCAGCTCCGGGGGGAGTTCGGTGGCGGGCACGGCTACCTCCGCCTCGTCGGGGGCGGTCGGCGTGGTGGCCGCCGGAGGGGCCGCCGCCTGCCGGGCCTGAGTCGCCAGCGCGACCGAGAGCTGATCCAGCGAGTCGGTGGACATAAAGGTGCTGGGCGTCCACCATGTGAAGAGGGTGGCGACAACGGCAGCGGTCAGGAACATCACGCCCAGCGAGCGGGCCAGCACACCGAAGCGGATCATCACCACCGGACGAACTGCCGTCGCCGCTCCGGCCTCTGCGTTCCCGTCAGAGGGGGCCGCGTCCTCTTTGAAGGACTCGAAGGACAGTTCAGGCCGGGGGCGCTTCAGGATCGAGTCTCCGGCGGCGACGCGGTGGCGCGAGTCGCGGGCCCGGATCGCGGCGGGTGCGTCGGAAGGCTCGTCCTGGGGCGTGAATTCGTCGGCGAGCGGCTCAGGCGCAGGAGGAGGGGGGTAGGGCGCGGTCGGGTCGGGGCCTTCCCGGACTTCTGCGTTCGTTGTCAGGGGCGGGCGCGGTGGCCGGGGACGGGCTCCGAAAGGGAGCCGCCGCTCCTCCTCATCCCGCTCACCAAGCGGACGCCGCGACCTTCGTTCCTCGCTCATAAACGGTATGATAGCGTAAGCGTTGCGGTTACGCTATCGGGCGGCGGTCGCCGCCGGTGCGTCCCGCTACGAGAGCATGGATTCCCGCCCCGGCCTGCCGTCGAGGTCGGGCTTGCCGGGCACGTAGTCCCGCAGGATGCTTTCCCCGATGAACTCGCGCAGCAGCGAGTTGTCGGGGATCAGATCGGTGCGCTTCAGCGGCTCCACCCATCCCAGGAAGGAGAGCAGCCGCTTGGCCTCGATGTGGTGGGGGGATTGATGCGCGACCTGCAGGAGCAACGGCTCGGCTTTGGGGCGCAGAACGGCCAGCTCGTAGACCAGCGCCGAGTTAAACATGATGTCGGCGTTCTCCTGATAGGGGAATATCCAGCGCCGCTCTCCCTGACGGACGTTCGGCCAGTGGGAGAGCGTGTCGAGGGCCGAGTAGCCCCGGAACCGCGCATCGCGCACCATGCGGCGCAGCAGACGCACGTCGGTGGTCGGCACACGGTTGTGGCGGTCAATGTTCAACTGCGTCAGGCAGGAGACATACAGCCGGAAGACCCGCTCCGGCGGAATGGCCGGGATCAGCGCCGGGTTCAGCCCGTGAATCCCCTCGACGATCAGGATGTGATCGGGCGAAAGCCTGACCGTGTCGCCCCATTCGCGCCTGCCCGTGATGAAGTTGAAATGCGGGAGCCGGACTTCTTCCCCGTCCATCAGGGCCAGCAGTTGCTCGTTGAACAGTTCCAGATCAACGGTGTGCAGGTGCTCGAAGTCGAACCGGCCGTGTTCGTCACGCGGGGTTTTCTCCCGATCCACGAAGTAATCGTCAAGCCCCAGCGTGAAGGGCTTCAGGCCGTGCGCCAGTAGCTGGACGGCCAGCCGCTTGCTGCTCGTCGTCTTGCCGGAGGCGGACGGCCCGGCGATCAGCACCAGCCGCACATCCGGCTGACGTTCCACAATGGCATCGGCGATGTCGGCGAAGCGGCCTTCGTGCAGCGCCTCGGCGGCCAGAATCAGCTCGCGGGTGCGGCCTGTGCGGATCGCCTCGTTGAGCGCCCCCACGTCGTCCACGCCCAGCAGTTCCAGCCAGCGGGCGGTCTCCATAAAGACGCTGCGCAGCTTGGGCAACACCGTGATCGGTTGCAGGCGGGTCGGGTCAATCCGGCGCGGGAAGCGCAGGATGAAGCCGTCTCCGTCCCCTACCAGATCAAAGATGGTGAGATAGCCGGTGCTGGGAACCATGTACCCGTAGAAGTAGTTACGCACCCCGCACAGTTCGTAGAGGATCAGATAGTCCTTTTTGCGGTTCTTCATCAGGCGCAGCTTGTCGTCGTCGCCCCGCTCCCTGAAGAGCGCGATCGCCTCCTCCAGCGGCACGGAGAGGCGGACGATGGGCGCGTTCTCCCTGACAAGCTCCTGCATCCGGGCCCTGATCTGCGCCAGCTCGTCCTCGCTGAACGGCTTCCCCTCGAAGACCCGGCAGTAGTAGCCGCCAAAAGGCAGGGCGTGGTCAATCGTGATCCGGCGCTCTGGATATAGCTCACCGGCGGCGACGAGCAACAGGAACGAGAGGGAACGGCGGTAGATGCGCAGGCCGTCGCTGTCGCGCACCAGCACCGGCGAGACGGTCACGTCCCGCTCAATCGGGATGGTCAGTTCCTTCAGCCTGCCGTCCACGATGGCGGCGACGGCGGTTCGGCTGCGGTCCGCGTCCGGCGGGCGGACGGGCGGGATGAGCTCCGGGTAAACCTGCTTGAAATATACTTCCAGCGGCGTGCCGACCGGCGCACTCCAGATCGAGCCGTCGGCCATGGTGACGCGGGCGGTTCGCCGCCTGCGTGACCGGGTTACTTTAAGGGATCGCTCGTTGGTCATGACGGTGTTTTCCTGTGGACATCGGGATTCGCCCGTTACCGGATTCGCCCGTTAATTGTAACGCAAATTCAGGGCCGTTCCCGAAATCCCGACGGCGTATGTGCTGCCCCGGCGGGCGGGCGGGGTGGCAGGGGGGCCTGGGGCTAATCCAGCACGATGACCGGGTCCCCGACGCGCACCTGCCCGCCTTCCAGCACACGGAACAGCATCCCGCGCCGCCCGCGCGACTCCTCCTGCAGGCCGGGGCGGAGGGAGTCCATAAAATCGCAGGGGGTGCAGGGGACGGTCGTCTCCAGCAACACCGGCCCGATCCGCACGCGCTGGCCGCGCTCCAGCGCCATGATGTCAATCCCCCGCGTGGTGAGGTTCTCCCGCACGTCGCCCGGCTGAAGGCCGAACTCCTCCAGAATCTCGGCGGAGATGATCAACACCTGGCGCTTGCTGCCCGGACGGGCCTTGCGATCCCCTTCCAGCCCGAAATCGGTCAGGATGTTTGCCCTCTCCAGTGAACGCATCGGCGCGGAGACCTCCGCCGAGATGTGTATCGCGATCACCTGCCCCATCGCTCTCTCCCTGTTGTCCCTGTGTCTAGCCCTGAGCCACGACCTTCTCCGGCGCGATCCGGTAGATACGGCGCACCTCGTCCGGCCCCCGGTACGGGTACTTCTCGACGCCCAGATACTTCTGCGCCAGCCGGTCAATGTGGGCGTCCGCCCCCTCCTCGGTGATCTCGACCACCCGCCCCCGGATTTCCAGATAGCGGTACGGGTTATCCGGATCGGAGATTTCGATGGCGACCTGCGGGCGGGCCTCCATGTTTCGATCCTTGACGCGCCCCTTCGCCGAGTTCACCAGCACATACTCGCCATCATAGTCCACCCAGACGGGCGTCACCTGCGGAGAGCCATCCGGCATCAGGGTTGCCAGATGGGCGAAAGCCCTCTTCTCGAACAGGTCTTTAAACGAGTCGGGGATGTGCTCGCTCATCGGAATTTCCTCCTGTCGGCGGTTCCCCGGTCCTATACGGGCCAGTGCAGCAACGCGGCTGACGGGATCGAGGAAACCGTCAGCGGCGTGGGAGTGAACAGCAGAATGAAGACGATCAGCACGAACAGCCCCAGCGCCCTGCGCTTGCCGTCCAGATCGGTGATCTCGTCCAGCACCGGCGCGTGGCGGCGCAACAGCAGGGTGATCATCAGAATCCACAGCCACCAGCCGCTCCATCCGAAGCCCAGATCAATGATCCCGGCGTCACGCAGCGAGCCAGCCGTCGCCAGAACGATCAGACCGGCGAGGACCGGCCCCCGCGCCCGGCGGGCCTTATCCCCGAACAGCCCGTACAGCACATGTCCGCCGTCGAGTTGCCCAACCGGCAGCAGATTCAGGGCGGTGACCAGAAAACCTGCCCAGGCAGCGAAGGCGACGGGATGAACCCAGACATCCAGATCGCCGCTCGGCAGCACCCGCCCGAAGATCAGATACTTCAGCCCCAGATAGGCCAGCGATTGCCCCTCGTGCAGGATTGCCGCTCCCACCCCCTGCGGCAGGCTCTCGATGAACGCCTCGGTCGTCGTCACCTCTGAGAGCATCAGGCCGACGATCATCACCGGCACGGCGACGATCAGCCCGGCCAGCGGGCCTGCCACGCCGATATCAAACTGGATGCGGCGGTTGGGGGCCGGTTCGCGCATCGCGATCACCGCGCCGAGCGTCCCCAGAATGCCGAACGGGAGGGGGATAAAGTAAGGGAGGGTCGTCTGTACCCTGTAATGGCGGGCCACGAGATAATGCCCCATCTCATGCGTGCCGAGGATGCCCAGCAGAGCGAGCGTGTACAGCCCACCCGTCATCAGCGCCTCCCGGAACTGGGCTGCTGTGGGGAGCAGGTTGGCGGGGATGGCGGCGGGCGTGTTGCCCGTGATCTGATAGCCCAGCGCAACGAGGAACGGCACGTATAGCTCACCCTGCACACCGACGTAGAACACGCTTATCAGCGTGGCGATCAGCAGCAGGATCGCCGTCCAGGGAGTGCCCGGCTTCTCGCGCCCGAAGACGGCCGGCAGGGCGCGGATCACATCTACATCATCCTCATGGCGCAGCAGGGGGGTGTGCTCCACCGCCTCAAAGCGGGGCCGCAGGTAGTTGAACGCTTTCTCGGAGGGGACGATCAGCCGCCCCCGGATTCGGAGTGAGAAGCGGCCATCCCCCAGTGTGATATCGCGAATCTCCATCACCTCCGCCGCCGCCCGGCGCATGACCTCAATCGCGCTATCGGGGGGCAGGGGGGGCGGGGTCATCCGCAACGGGCCGCCCGGTCCCACGCTGAAGAAGTCTTCTGCCATGTAAAGACGCCCTTCCTGATTGTCTGTTCCTGAGTGTCGGTCGTAAGGCTGCTCCGTGTCGGCTCTGCCTGTGCAGCCCCCGTGTACGCAGTAATTGTACCGCAGAAGGGAACGGCTTCGCCTCTCCCCTCCGGTTGTTGCAGGCGGCTGGCATTTACTTGACGGTCTTCTGACATTTTCCTGACAGCCCTTCCTTCAAACGTCAGTCCTGGATAAACTGATGGGGGCTCTGCCCTGTGATCGGCGTTTCCATCGCCGTGACCCCGCGCCGATTTTCTATACAAAAGTTCCCCCATACCCGCCTGAGCGCCGATGTGGTATGGTTGTGGATGCCGG
>DRKO01000168.1 GCA_011051745.1 Chloroflexota bacterium
GAAGGAGTTTCTCAATGGCTACCTCTTACTCAATCCCGCTGGGCGCAACCGGGGAAAGTGTGGAATTACGGGTTTCTGTCTGGGCCGGGGTGCGGCTTTTCTACAGGGGCGAGCGTCTCAAACGGAAAGGGCCGTTCAAGCCGATCTTCGAGGCGCGAACCTCCGATGGGCAGACCCACGAGATTCGCATGAGAGGGCGGCTGCTCGACATGCTGCCGCGTATCTTTGTTGACGGGACAGAGGTGGAGTATGCTCCTCCCCTGCCTGTGTGGATGCTCCTGATCTCCGGGATTGCGCTTGCCCAGGTCATCGTCAGCGTCGCCGTGATAGGGGGATTTGTGGGAGCGTTCCCCGGCCTGCTGGCCTTCTATCTGGGGCAGGGCGTGATGCGCCGTTTCGATAACCAGTTGGTCGGTGCGCTTGTGGCGCTGGCGCTGGCCGTCGCCGCGTGGCTGATCTGGGCTGCCCTGGTCGGGCTGATCATCCTGGGCGCCAGTTGAGGGTGGGGATGCAGGTGGGCAGCTTCCTGCCGGAGGGTGAGAGAGCCTCCCCGGGGGCTCTTTCTCACGCTTTACACGGACTTCACTATATGATAATATACGGCATACACAAGGGACTGTGCCGCGAATCGCATTCGCGGCTTTTGTTCCTGACAGACACAGCGGCCCGGTGGAGCAACTCGTCAGAACCAGGGCAATCAGAAAACGTATAAGCTGAATACATGCTCCTCCTCACTCCTCTGATACAATTGAATCCTGAACCGTGCGATCGCCTGGGTGGCGGTCTTTTTCAATTCAGATTTGCGCTCCCTGCGCATCGCGCGGTGCAGAGGGACGGGCAGGAGCTTGTCGGAAATACAGGACAGGGCTTTTCGTTCTCCACGTGAGCGCAGCACAGGAGCAGGAATGGAACGATGGCAGATCAACAGGTGGTGCATTTAACACGAGAAGGTTATGAGAAGTTCGAGGCCGAGCTAAACTACCTGCGCACGGTACGCCGGAGCGAGGTAGCCGAGCGACTCCGCCGTGCGCTTGAAGAGGGCGGCGATCTGGTTGAAAATGCGGAGTACGAGGATGCCAAGAACGAGCAGGCCTTCGTTGAGGGGCGCATCCAGCAGCTTGAGACGCTGCTAAGCCGGGCGCAGATCATCGAGGAGCAGGAGTCATCCGGCCCGAACGGTGTGGTGCAGCTAAACAGCGTTGTGACCGTCCAGGAAGAAGGTGGCGAGCCGCGCACTTTCCATCTGGTGGGGCGTCTGGAGGCCAATCCGAGCGAAGGGAAGATCAGCGATGAGTCCCCGCTCGGACGTGCCCTGCTCGGAAAACAGGCGGGCGACACGGTGGTTGTCGAGGCCCCGGACGGGCAGTTTGAATATCGTATCCTCTCCGTCAACTGAACATCATCACAGCGAGAAAAACATCCGTGTGGCAACCCGCGAACGAACTGGAACAAAAACGCTGGGAGAAGCTTCAGCGTCTCCGTGAAAAAGGGATAGACCCTTATCCGCGCCGCGTCGAGCGGACCCACACCATCCGGGAAGCGGTGGCCGCCTACGAGGCCGCCGAGGCCGCCGCTTCCGCCGGGGAGAATGAGCCGGAGACCGTCTCCGTCACGGTCTGTGGCCGGATCGTCTCACACCGGCCTCAGGGCAAATCTTCGTGGGCGCACATCGAGGATGGCACGGGGCGCGTCCAGATATGGGTCAAGCAGGACAACGTCGGGCCGGAGAACCAGAAGCTCTTCAACGACGACCTCGACCTGTTCGACTTTATTCAGGCGAAAGGCACGATGATGCGCACCCGGCGCGGTGAGGTCACCGTGCTGGTCGAGTCGTTCAGGCTGCTGGCGAAGGCGCTCAGCCCCCTGCCGGTCGTCAAAGAGCGCCGGCGGGAGGATGGAACCATCGAGCGTTACGGAGGGTTCACCGATCCGGAGGAGCGTTATCGCCAGCGATACGCCGATCTGGCCGTCAACCCCGACGTGCGGGAAGTTTTTGTCAAGCGTGCCCGCACGGTAAACGCCATCCGCCGCTTTCTGGATAACGAGGGCTTTCTGGAGGTCGAGACGCCGATCCTGCAACCGCTCTACGGCGGCGCGGCGGCCCGCCCCTTTGTGACCTATCATAACCAGCTCAAGCAGCAGCTCTACCTGCGGATCAGCTTTGAGCTTTATCTCAAGCGCCTGCTCGTCGGGATGTACGATGCCGTTTACGAGATCGGGCGGGACTTCCGAAACGAGGGCGTTTCACGTAAGCACAACCCGGAGTTCACTCAGGTTGAGTTCTACAAGGCCTATATTGACTATCGGGACCTGATGGACATCGTCGAGCGGATGCTGGCTTTTGTGGCGGAGGAGGTCACCGGAAGCACGACCATCACCTATCAGGGGCACACGATTGACTTCACCCCGCCCTGGGAACGCATCACGCTGCGGGATGCGATCATCAGGTACGCCGGGATTGACTACACTCAGTATCCTGATGCGGAGTCGCTGGCTGCCGTCATGCGGGAGAAGGGGAAACACCCCGGCCCGGATAGCACGTGGGGAAAGCTGGTTGATTCGCTCCTGGGTAGCGAGGTAGAGCCGAACCTGATTCAGCCGACCTTCGTCCTTGACTATCCGGCCGACATCAGCCCTCTGGCGAAGAAAAAGCCCGACGACCCGACCCACGTTGAGCGTTTCGAGTTGTTCATCGCCGGGATGGAAGTGGGGAATGCCTTCACCGAGATCAACGACCCGCTCGATCAGGAGGAGCGCTTCCTTGAGATGGGGCGGCTCTACGGCGAAGACAGCGAGGAAGGGCATCCGGTGGACGAAGACTATCTGCGGGCCATGCGCTACGGGATGCCGCCCAACGGCGGTTACGGCATGGGGGTGGATCGGCTTGTCATGCTGCTGACCGACCGGCCTAACATCCGCGAGGTGCTGCTCTACCCGCATCTGCGGAGCCGTGAGGATTGACCGCCTGAATCAGGCGCACATCAACGGGAGACACAGGAGTTCAGAGGATGGTCAGTAAAGAATTGCTGGAGATACTGCGTTGCCCGGTCGCCGTTCATTATGAGGGGGACGATCCGGGCCGTTTAGAGCTGGTTCACGGGTGCTGGCTTGTTTCCCACGAGTCGGGGTATAAGTACCCTATCATTGACGATATTCCCGTCATGCTGGTTGAGGTCGGGGAGAAGTTCAAGGACGTGCCGGTCGAAGACCTGCCGGTCCCGCCCCCCGACGATCTGGTCAAGTAGCTGCCGGATGGCGCTATCTCATCGCTGAATACCCGTCACCCCGTAGTGCATCCGGGGGTCAGGAGGCCTTATGAGCAAGGCCACAGCCGCCGGAAGTGCCCGTATTCTTGTTGTTGACGATGACGAAAAGCTGCTTGAGTTGCTCCGTATGACGCTCCAGCGGGCCGGTGTGGAACTGGTCGCGGTGGCAGACGGAGTCAGGGGGATGGAAGCGCTCCAGAGTGAGCGCTTTGACCTGCTTATTCTCGACCTGATGCTGCCCGATATAGACGGTCTGGAGATGCTGCGTCAGGTGCGCCAGGACCCCCGTTTTGATAAGATGCCGGTCCTGATCCTCTCGGCGCTGGCCGTGCGGGACATCATCCGTCAGGGGCTTGAACTGGGAGCCGACGGTTACCTGACCAAGCCCTACCTGCCGGATACCCTGATCGGTTGCGTCCGCAACCTGCTGGCCGAAGGGCGCAGACGGCCCGGTCAGCCCTCTGGCTGTGCGGGCTGAGGATCACCATTCCTCATCTTCCGGCCCGCCGGGCGGCAGCATATCGAAATCGTCCTCGAATTCTTCTTCCTCGTATATCTCCCCGTCAACGATGTTATCGGGCGGGAGGAGCGGTTGCCGTCGGTAGCTATCGGCCAGCGAAACGCTTCTCCGGCGTAGCTCCCCCAGCCGGGCCTGACGCTCCATCTGCTGATAATCGCTCAGCACGCCGCGCAAGGGCGACTGCCGCCTCCGGTTCCTCATGGCGCGGGCCAGCAGCCAGGCCGCCGTCATGGTGGGGATAAGCTGCGTGCCGGGGAGCAGGCCCTCAAACACGGTGATCAGTTGCAGGGCCTGAAGCCCCAGCAACTCAAGGATGATCCATGAGATGGGCGCGGAGAAGATGTCGAATGCCATATCCAGCAGGTCAAGTGCCAGAGGGACGGTGATGGGGACAAGCTGGAGAGTCTCAAAGAAATCTGCGTCCTCCGGTATCTCGATGCGGGCGACCTGCTGGGCGGCGGCCACAAGCAGGCCGATGGCTCCGACCAGCGCCGCCCCGGCGCAGACTGCCAGCACCAGCAACACATTCCCCAGCGAGATATCCTGAATGGCTGTGATATCCACGATGTCACTCTCTCCTTACTGCGGGGTCTCTCCTGTCTCTTCATCCGGGCGGAGCGGGGCGAGCGGCATCGCTCACGTCGGCTCGGCGATCACCTCGGTGATCAGGTCGGTCATGGAGACCATCCCCCGCAGTGAGCCGCTCTCGACGACCGGCACATGGCCGATGTTCGCCTGACAGAAGAGTCTGGCGATGTACTGAACCTTCATCCGGGGCGAGATCACAATCGCGGGCTTGGTCATGATCTCGTAGACGTGCACCTGATCGGGGTCCCGCCCTTCGGCCAGCACCCGCTTAACAATGTCGGTGTAGGTGACGATCCCGTAGGGGTCGCCTGCGTCGTGGGGTTCGATGATCAGGCTGCGCACGCCCTCCAGACGCATCTGTTCGGCGGCCTCGCTAACGGTCGCATCATCCAGAATGGTCGCAACCTCGACCTGCATAATGTCTTCTGCCCGCAGGTGATAATTTGCCAATCCGTCCCTCCTTGATGAGCGCCCCTTATCGTCGCTGTGCTTCGGATGAGCCGTCAGGCCCACCGGGGGGTGACGGTCTACTGCAATTATGGCCCTGCTGGCCCCATGACACAAATTCGCCGCCTTCATGCAGGGGTAGCAGGCAGGGTATCCGGCTCTTCCTCCCCGGATGCCGGATCACGCTCTGAGAGCGCCCCCGGCCTGAGGAATATCCACAGAGCCAGCACGGCGAATCCGGCGGAGCCGATCAACCCGACCGGCAGGGGACCAAGCAGGGGGTTGGGCTCCCCCCTGGTAAAAAGCTGGCCCAGCCCGGCGATCCCGTTGAGGGCGGCGTGGCCGATCACAGCCGGCCAGACGCTCCCCCCGCGCAGTGCCACCCAGCCGAGGAACGCCGCAAAGAGGGTCATCACCCAGAGCGTCATCAGCAGGCCGAGATAGGGCGCGCCGGGATAGTCCAGCCCGTAGTTGTGGCCCATCAGGATCACAGGCCAGTGCCAGACGCCCCAGATCAGGCCCATCAGCAGCACGGCCCGCCGTCCCCCCAGCGGCATCAGCTTGGGTTGCAGGTACGCCCGCCACCCGAACTCCTCCCCGAACGTGAAAAGACTGTTGATCAGAGGGGCGAACAGCACAGCCTGAAGGGTCTGGATGGCGGCGAACATCGCCGGGGTGATGGGGAGCGGCTGCCCGGCCTGCTCCTCGGCCTGTGCGAGAAGCTCCCTGATGAATCTCAGCGAGCTATCGAAATAGCGGGGGAAGAGGGCGAAGAACAGCGCGCCCCCCGCAATCGTCAGCGCGGCGGGCAGGAACCAGGCTGCGAGCCAGTACGGCCAGCCCTGCCTGAAGCGCGGCTTCAGGTACGTGTTCTGCCATCCTTCGCGCGTGATCAGGCGGGTAAGTATATGCGCCACCGCCGGAGCCCACATGTAGAAGACGGCCACCAGAACCAGAGCCAGCGTGATCGGCGTGCCGGGGATCAGCTCCGGGCTGTTCTCAGAGCCACCCGTCAGATACACCACCAGCCCGGTTGCCCAGGCGATCCCGAAAGCGAACGCCAGAAAGATCAGGACGCGCCGCGTGTCAACTTTCGCACCCATCATTTTTTCTCTCCTGTGAACCGGCGAACGCCGGTAATGCTCCGACCCGCATAAAGAACGGCCTACCGCACGGCAGGCCCCCTCTCTGGACTATGGAATCCGCATCGGAACCGGTGATGCGAACAGATAAATTTTACCACGAATCGGGATGCCCGGAAGGACAGAGCGGCTACCGGCGAGAGCCCGGGGCGTTCCCCTTCCGACACCCGGAGCGCGGTCAGGGGGTTGTATCAGTAAAGGGATGGAGATAAAAGGGAGGGGAGCGATGGTTACCACTCAGGAACTCGGTCGGTTCGGGCTGTTTGCCGGGCTTTCAGAAGCGCAACTGGATCGCATCCTCGCGCTGGCGGAGGAAAAGCGCTGCCATGCCGGGGAGTCGCTTTTCCGTGAGGGCGATCCGGCCACGCACCTGTACCTGCTGCTGAAAGGGAAAGTGGCGATTCAGGTGCAGCTTACCTCACGTCCGGAGACGATCACCACTGCCGTGTTGAGCCAGCCCGGCCAGTTGATCGGATGGTCGGGGCTGGTTCCACCTCATCATTACACGGCGGCGGGGGTCTGTCAGGCGGACAGCCATCTGCTGATGATCGAAGGGGAGGCGCTCCGGCAGGCGATGGAGCGCGATCCGGAGATGGGGTTCCTCCTAATGCAACAGATCGCCGGGGTCATCAGCGGGCGGCTGCGGACTGTTCAGTAGGTCGTGCTGAAGACTCTGTAGAGGAGCGGAGAAAACAACAGGCAGCCACACGCGGAACCCGTGTGACTGCCTGAGAAAGCGCCTGGTTGGTGGCCGGATCAGACGCCTGCCATCTCCGGGGCCTCGGCCTTCTCAACCCGGACGGCGCATACTTTGTATTCCGGTATCTTGGCGACCGGATCGATCACATTGTTGGTGAGCACGTTCCCCAGCGCTTCCGCAAAGTGGAAGGTCATAAAGATCAGGCCGGGCCGGACGCGGTCGGTGACCCACGCTCTGGCTGTCACCGCCCCGCGACGGGATGAGACGCGAATCCAGTCCCGATCGGCGATCCCCAGCGCGGCTGCATCCGCCGGGTTGATCTCTACGAGTTCCTCCGGCGCGAGGAATTCCAGCCCGCCCACACGGCGGGTCATCGTGCCGGTGTGCCAGTGCTGGAGGATGCGCCCGGTCGTCAGCATGAGCGGGTATTCCTCGTCGGGGAGCTCGGCGGCGGGCTGGTGATGTACCGGACTGAAGCGCCCCTTTCCGCGGGAGAACTTCCCCACGTGCAGGATCGGCGTGCCGGGGTGATCTCTGTCGGGGCAGGGCCACTGCAATCCCTCGCCCTCCAGCCGCTCGAAGCTCATCCCGCCGTAGATGGGCGCGACATCGGCGATCTCGTCCATGATCGCCGCCGGATCGGCGTAATCCCAGCCCTCCGCGCCCAGCCGCCGGGCGATCTCCGCGATGATCTCCCAGTCCGGGCGGGCCTCGCCGGGCGGGTCAAGCGCCCGCCGCACCAGACGCACACGCCGCTCGGTGTTGGTGAACGTGCCATCTTTCTCGGCGAAGGCCGCCGCAGGGAGAACCACATCGGCCATTTCGCCCGTCTCGTTCAGGAAAATATCCTGCACGACCAGAAACTCCAGCGCCTCCAGACACTCGCGAACGTGGGTTGAGTCGGGGTCGCTCATGGCGGGGTTCTCGCCCATGATGTAGAGGGCCCGCACCCGTCCGTCGTGCGCTGCCTGTAGCATCTCGGTGACGGTCAGCCCCGGTCTGGGCGGGGGCTGCGGCACACCGTGATAGGCTGCGAACTTCTCGCGGGCCGCTTCGTTATCCACGCGCTGGTAGCCGGGATAGACGTTCGGCAGGCCGCCCACGTCACAGGCTCCCTGGACGTTGTTCTGTCCACGCAGGGGGTTCACGCCACCGCCGGGGACTCCCACGTTGCCGGTCAGCATTGCCAGGTTGGCAATCGCCAGCACGTTCTGATGGCCGACGGTGTGCTGGGTGATCCCCATCGCGTAGAAGATGCTGGCCGGGCGGTTCCCGCCGTAGATGCGGGCCGCCTGCACCAGGTCTTCGACGGGTACGCCCGTGATCTGGCTGACCTTATCGGGCGGGTACTGCTCCACGACCGCCCGCCACGCCTCGAAGTTCTCGGTGCGCTCCGCGATATAGTCCGCGTCGTGGAGGTTTTCCTCCAGAATGATGTACGCCAGCCCGTTGAGCAGGGCCAGATCGGTTCCCGCTTCGTGCTGGAGGTGGAGAACGGCGAAATCCGCCAGCCCGATGCGCCGGGGGTCGGCCACGATGAGCTTCGCGCCGTGCTTCCGAACGGCCTCCTTGATCCGCAGGCTGAGCACGGGGTGCTGCTCGGTCGTGTTTGTGCCGATTGCCAGAATCGCCCTCGCGTCCGTGATGTCGGCGATGGAGTTGGTCATCGCGCCGCTACCGAAGGCCTGCACGAGGCCTGTCACGGTGCTGCTGTGTCAAAGACGGGCGCAGTGATCGATGTTGTGTGTCCCGATCACCTGCCGCGCCAGCTTCTGCATCAGGTAGTTTTCTTCGTTGGTGCATTTCGCGCTGCACAGCAGGGCGATGGCGTCCGGCCCGCTCTCCGCTCTGATGCTCGCCAGACGGTCGGCGACCAGGCCCAGCGCCTCATCCCAGCTCGCCGGTTCGAGGTGACCGTTACGGCGGATCAGGGGAGTTGTCAGGCGGTCGGGATGCCAGAGAAAATCATGGCCGAAGCGTCCTTTCACGCACAGCAGGCCGTAATTCGGCCCGCTATCAAAGGAGGCCCCGACCCGGTAGATCAGGTTGTCCCTGATGTGCAGGTCAAGCTGGCAACCCACGCCGCAATAGGGACAGGTGCTCCGAACGATCGTGTCAGCCTGGATCATACGTTACCCCTTCCAGAACACTCGCCCGGCCACAGACAGAATGCAGGTCGGGTGAAATCAGAGATGGTTCGATCAAAGGTGGTGCTAAAAGTGTACCACAACATCCGGCTTTCGACGTAGAAGAATCCGGACGGTGCGGGATGTTTCACCCTCGCCTCCCTCCGGTTGCCGGAAGGGGAAGCCGGTGTTTTGTTGCGGTATCATCAACTCAGTACAATTGGTGACGGAGCAGAGTCGCTTTCCATCCAGAACAGGCACACACAGGAGTTGACCCACGATGAAACTGAGCTACATCACCCTGACTGTTGAGGACGTGGACAAGGTTCGCGAGTGGTACGTCACCTACTTTGACATGCAGGTTGTTCTGAGCGACCGGGATGCCGTCGTTCTGGCGACGCCGGAAGGCCCGGCGCTTGAGCTGCGGAAGGGTCGCCCCCTTGACCATCCAGAGCGCATCACGCTGGGGTTTGAAGTGGAGGATGTGGACGTGACGTTTAAGCGGCTTTCGGACGGCAAGCTGCCTTTTCTCAACGGCCCGCGTAACACGCGCTGGGGGCGTCGCGTCGCCTCGCTCAAAGACCCGGCAGGCCACACCGTCGAAGTGTTTACTCTGGTGGCGGAGGACAGCAGGAAGATGCTCACCGTGCCTGCGGGGCAGTAGGGGGCTTTCCGCCGACGGGTCGGGTTGCTTCCGTTTCGACAGAGCGGCTGGCATGATATAAAATGCAGCCCGCTGGCCGTCCTGCTTATCAGAGGAGAGTTCCGTAATCTCATGCACCGCCTGAAAGCTCTTTCCGCCTCCCGCATTCTCATCGCCGCTCTCTCCCTTGCGCTGGGAGCCTGCCGGTCTGAGCCTGCGCCGACTCCCACCCCGACCCCC
>DRKO01000169.1 GCA_011051745.1 Chloroflexota bacterium
CTTGTGCCCAGGCCCCGTGAGGAGATCCGCATCGAGGCGCTCTCTCTGACGCCCTATGAGGACGGACGGCGCATCCGAGTTAACATCAAGATCACGCCCTTCTCCCCTTTTGACCGTCCCAATCTGGAGATCACAGCCTTTGATCCGGCTGGTGACGAGATCGCCTCAATGAGCGTTATTGGGAGCATACATCACGCCCTGGAGCTCACCATGCATCTACGGAGAGCGGAACTCCTCCCGGGGAGTTACACATTCCAGGTTGATCTATTCTACGACCGGGAGGACATTCAGCACACGGCTAGCGAGGCAGTCACATTGCCCGCCGACCCCCGATCCGGCACACCGGAGTGAATCGGGTAGCATGGTGGATCGCCGATGACAGATGAGAGGCAACCGTGTCCGACGACCTGATCGGCAAGTTGCTGGGTAAATACGAGCTACGGGAGCGCATTGGCCGGGGAGGAATGGCCGAGGTTTATAAGGCCTACCATGCCTCGCTGGATCGCTACGTGGCCCTCAAGATCCTTCACCCCTTCCTGGGTCGGGATCCTGAGTTCAAAGAACGGTTCGAGCGAGAAGCCCGTAACGTTGCCCAGTTGCGCCATCCCAACATCGTTCAGGTCTACGACTTCGACTTCGATCCGGTGCGCGAGCTGTACTACATGGTCATGGAGTACATCAACGGGCCTACGCTGCGCACCCGCCTGATGCAGCTTTCCTTGCAAGGCGAGCATTTCACAATCCCTGAGGCACTCCGGATCACCCGCTCACTGGCCAGCGCTCTGGCATATGCCCACTCGCGGGACATGATCCACCGTGACATCAAGCCCGGCAACATCATGATTGATGCGGATGGGCGCGTTGTCCTGACCGACTTCGGGATCGCGCGTATTGTCAGCGGGCCAAATATGACGGCCAGCGGATCTATGGTGGGCACACCTGCCTACATGTCGCCGGAGCAGGGATTAGGCCAGCCGGGCGATCACCGCTCCGATATTTACTCGCTGGGCGTGGTACTGTACCAGCTTGTCACCGGAACGACCCCTTACGACGCTGACACACCCATCGCCATTGTCCTCAAACACGTGAACGACCCTCTCCCTCCACCTTCTAACATCAACCCGGACATACCGGAGGGGCTGGAGCGGATTCTTTACAAGGCACTCGCCAAATCCCCTGACGACCGTTATCAGAGCATTGAGGAGATGCTCCGGCATCTGGACGATCTGGACGCTGCCTCCGCCATCGTCCTCCCGCCGGAGGAGCCGTTCGGTCACATCAGCCAGGCCCCTGTGCCGGAAATACCGGCTGCCGAGAAGGTCGTTGTGGAGGAGCCAGTAAGAGTCGCTCCCCCTCAGGAGCGACGGTCGAGGACGGGCTGTCTGGTGTGGGTTCTTCTGATCGTTCTTTCGCTTGCTGCGATGGGGAGCGGAGCTTATCTGTCCTTCACCGGACTGCTGGGGCAATACGTGCCTTTCATACCGGATGTGGAAATCGTCCTCACGGCCACCCCGACGGAGGCTGAGCCGGTTCCGGCTGGGTCTGAACTGCTCCTCACGCCCATTATTCCAGGTATCCGGGCTACAGAGAGCGTCCCCGCTTCCGGGGAACCGTCGGGAGGGCAGGAGTCTGTTCCTTCCCCCAGTCCCACCCCTGACATGACGGCAACGGTAGCCTCGTGCAACTATGGGTATGCCCTCATCAGCCAGACGCCGGAGGACGGGCTCCCATACCCTGAGGTGACCTCTCTTACCAAGCGCATCACCATCCTGAACAAAAGCCGCTGCCCATTCGGAGAGGGGACGCGTCTGGTTTTTCTGGAAGGGGAGCAACTGGGGGGACCGAATCTGATCGAGTTCGGTCGGGAGGTAGAGCCCGGCGAGGAATTCGAGATCGTCCTCAGGCTACAAACCCCGGCATATCAACCGGGCAATGACGTGATCAGGAGTACCTGGGTGATCCTGTTGCCGGATGAAACTCAGGTCGGCCCACCATTAACTTTCGAACTCAGGCTGTTTCCCAGTCCCTAAACAAACCACCGGTAAGCTTTACCCTGCTGGCGAGAGGAGACCTTATGGCAACCCCCGTATCCCGGCTGCTCTGGCGCCTGTCCGTCGTGCTGGCTATCCTCGGTCTGCTTGTAGCCTCTTACCTGACATGGTCACACTTCTCCTCCACAAATGTCTTATGTGCAGAAGGAGGAGGCTGCGACACCGTCCGCCAGAGCCCCTTTTCCGAAATTATGGGGATACCGGTTGCTGCTATTGGCCTGGTTGGATATCTGGCTATTCTGGGTGTTCTGGTGCTGGAAAGGACCTCGCCTGCACTGGCGAGCTACGGGCCGCTCGTCATCTTTGGCTTCAGCCTGATAGGGACACTGTACTCCGCCTATCTCACGTATCTGGAACTGTTCGTGATACTGGCGATCTGTCCCTACTGTGTGGCTTCAGCCGTGATAATGACGTTACTCTTCATCCTTGCCGTTTTTCGCCTGCTTCAGACCTTTGACGCCGAGCAGGATTGACGATCCCCGCGCAGCGCTATTGCTGCTTATGCTGTTCGAGGGTGCGGCGCAGTATCTCATCCTGAGAGACGTGGAGATGCTCCTCTTGCTCCTGTGAGTCGGTCTCCTCTTCCGTCTCTCCGCCACTCTTGGAGAGCGCCCTCTGCAACGCCAGCGCCATTGCCGTCGGAAGTTCCTCTTCCTGCGGTTGGGCCGTCTCAGGACGCTTCTTCCCCCCGTCAACAGCCTTCATGCTCAGGTCTATCTGGTTCTTGCGGCGGTTAACGCCGATCACCTTGACCTCGACCGTGTCGCCCTTCCGAACAACGTCGCCCGGCTTCTCGACGTAGTCGGCGGAGAGCTCGCTGATGTGCACCAGGCCGGGACGCTCAGCGCCGATGTCCACGAAGACGCCGAATTTCTCTATCCGTACTACCTTGCCGGTGTAGGTCTGCCCGACGGCCAGCTCGTTCCAGTCCACGGCCGGGGGCTTGATCATGGTCAGGTTGATCAGGTTGTTCTCGCGCTCGATGTCGCGGATCCAGACGGTAATCTCCTGACCCTCTTCTAGGACATCACGCACGTTGTTAACGCGCTTGGTCCCCAACTGAGAGATATGCAGCAAAGCATCCTGCCCGACGCCGATATCAATAACGGCTCCAGCCAGGCCGATGCGCTTAACGATCCCCTTAAACTCCATCTTTGGCCGGAGTTCATCCAGGGCTGTGGGAGTGGATAAATCGCTCATGGTAAAGACTCCTTAGTCTGGTCACTGCCAAGGCGGGATTATACGTCCCCCCTAAACCTCTGTCAACGTCAGCCGCGGATTTCCACCCGCTCAGGGAACGGCACGGTGTGGTCAGTCTCTCACCGTAACCGGAGTGCCGATGTCGGCCCACTCATAGAGCAGCCTTGCGTCTGGCTCGCTCAGTATCACACAGCCATAAGAAGCCGGGCGTCCAAGTGCACCGGCCCACAGCCGCTCGCCATTCGAGAGGATCGGCAGGGCATGGAACCCATTCTGGAGAGGCCCAGCCCAGTAAAACCCGAGCCAGTACGGCATCTGAAGCCCCCAGGTCGAGGCATAAGCGACGGGAATCTTGTTCTGTATCTGGAACGTCCCGCGCCATGTCTCAGCCCCCGGTATGCCGGTGCTCACCACGAACGTCCAGAGAAGCCGTCCATTCTCATAAACGTAGGCGCGCTGGTCGGAAATGTCAACAATGATGGATTTCTGCGCCAGCTCAGGAGAAGACGGGGCAGTAGTGCTCAGAGCATCAGGCCGGGGAACAGTCAGAACCTGTCCGGC
>DRKO01000170.1 GCA_011051745.1 Chloroflexota bacterium
ATCCGCTCACGGTCCAGTGGTCGGATCACCGCCCACCCGCGCGTCGCCGCACCTACCGGGTGAATGGCGAAGGGCTGCCGGTGGCCGGTAGCGGCGAGACGCGGCCCTGGGCAATGCATGTATACGACGGCATGGTCTATGACCCGAAACTGGATGCGTTGGTGGTCAGCGGCGTGCCTCGGCACAACCCGGCGATCAAGACCATCGACGGCATCTCGCGTCATCCGGTCTGGATCTATCGCCTCGACAGCCGGCGCTGGGAGGCGCTGGCGGATGCCGATCCGGCGGCACCCCCCTTCTTCGGTTCCGCCGTCGCCTACGACAGTCGCCGCGATACCATCGTGGTGGTGGGCAAGGGCACCTGGGAGCTGGGCCCTGATCGCCGGCGGTGGGTTCGCACAGCCGCCCAGCCCGAGGACTCCCGCCGACAGACCCTGGTGTATGCGGCTGCAGAGGGTCGCTTCTATCTCTTCGGTGACGATGGCGACCCTCGGACTCTCCAGGTCTATGTGCCGGGCGATGCGCCCGGCGCGCCGGGACGCTGGGAGACTCGCCGTCCCGAGGGCGATCCGGCCTGCGCTGCCGCCGTGTTGGTGCCGGTGGCCTACGAGCCCCGCCAGGGGGTCTTTCTGCTGCAGGTGGAACGACGCCTGGAAAAAGCAGTGCCGGATTCCAAAGCGAAGGCGAAAGCGACCGAAGGGAAGACGAAGCAGGATCGTGCGGAGAGCAAGGACAACAAGGCAGGACCCGACCGGAAACCGGTCGATAATCCGAAGGGTGACCAAGCGGCTCGGGCAGCAGAGAGCCGAGCCTATGTCTACGATCCCCGGACCGACAGATGCATGCCGCTGCCTGGCACCCGCCTGGATGCGCTCGGCATGGATTACATGCTGGTGTTCGACGACTTCTACAAGCTCTTTCTGTTGGTGAGCGGTGGCGGGCGGCAGCCGTTGAAGGTGCATGCCTTGCGCCTGGACATGGAATTCCTGCAGGGTGAGCCGCCCCAATATGATTGACTGGTGGCGGCGGGCCTGGAAGCAACGTCGGGAGCCAGCCTTCGGCTCAGGGGGCGATTTCAGCGTGCTGTTCGTCTGCACGGCCAATGTCTGTCGTTCGCCGATGGCCGAGGCATTGCTCCGGCATCGGTTGCGTGAACGGGGGCTGGCCGGCCAGGTGGCGGTGGACTCCTGCGGGACCCGTGTGTCGCCACTGCGCCAGCGGCCGGATCCGCGTGCCGGCCAGGTGTTGAGGGAACGCGGCATCGAGTCGCCATTGCGCCGTTCTCGCGCGCTTCGGGAGGTAGATTTCTCGGTCGCCGATATAATCCTGTGCATGGACCGGGACAACCTCGAGCAGGCCCGTGCCCTTTGTCCCGGGGCGGCGCAAGAGCGTCTGGGTTTGGTGATGGAACAGGCGCCCGGCGTTTCCCTGGCCGAGGTTCCGGATCCCTATTACGGTAACCTCGAGGGCTTTCGGCGGGTCGCCGACCTGCTCGATCCCGCGATCGTTGGGCTGTTGGATCGGATCGAGCGGTGGCTGAGGGAGATGGCTTGAGGGGGTAGGGGATGTCTCGGGGCTGTATCAGGCTGCCGTTTTCACAGTTTTGCGACTTAATGTCGGGCGAGGGGAAAATTCCCCTTGATCAATCGGGGGGGGTGGTCTAAAAATATGACCCAGTTCACAAATAAAGCGCCAGGATCGAAAGGACGATTAAGGATTTAGGATCCTTGGTGCCATTTAGGGAAGATCAACAGGCTGGCCTCTCGGGGCCACCAAGGCAGGTCGGGGATATGGGAAGTCACGGGAAGTTTCGTTCGTCACTGGGGGATGGGGACGGACGTCCCATCTATCTGGAGAGGAGCTCCAGTCTCGCGCTGGACAACGACAGCGTGCTGGCCGACGAGCATGCCACCGATCCGGTGCTGCTTCGGGGGGAGTTCCCGGAAGCGGGGCCGGAGCCGCCGCAGGAGACCCACAAGGCCTTCCTGCGTGGAAAGGTGCGACTGTTCGGACACTTCGTCCCGGTGCAGTCGCTGCTCCTGGCCGGTGTCGAGGGCGGCCTGTTCGCGCTGCTCGGTTTGCTGTCGCTGAACCTCGCGTCTCACCTTTTTCACACCGTAGGGGTGGCCCAGCCCCTGCAGGCGACCCTGATCCAGTCAGCGACCATCGGCGTGGTACTACTGCTGGCGCTGGTGGCGGTGGGCCTCTACAGCGCCCATCAGCGCGCGGAACTGAGCGGCGTGATCTCGCGTACCCTGGTGGGCTTCGCGGGCGCTGCCGTAGTGTTGCAAGCCGTCTACTGGCTGGCCCCCGGCGTGGCGGTGGCACCGTCAGTGTTGGGTGTCACGCTGCTGCTATGCCTGGCAGCCTTCGCCATGGTGCGGCCTCTGTTCTACCACTACGTGGACGCATCCCTGCTCACCCGTCGCGTGCTGGTGGTGGGGACGGGCGAGCGGGCGCGCTCCATCGAGGGCCTGCGTCGCAAGTCGGACCAGCGCGGCTTCCGGCTCGTCGGCTTCGTCAATGTCTCGCCCCAAGGCAAGATCCTGGTGCGGGAGGACAAGGTGATCCACCTCCAGTCGCAGCTTTGTCGCTATGCTCTGGATCATGACGTGGATGAGATCGTGATCGCGGTAGACGATCGTCGCCAGGGTGCCGTGCCTACCAACGAGCTGCTCGACTGCCGCATGAGCGGCATGGACGTCACTGACATCCTCGATTTCTTCGAGCGCGAGAGCGGCAAGATCCGCCTCGACCTGCTGCGTCCAGGCTGGCTGATTCATGCGGACGGCTTCAAGCACAACCTGGTGCGTGACTTCGCCAAGCGCGCCTTCGACTTGGCATTGGGAACGCTTCTGTTCGCCATCACCTCGCCACTGATGCTGCTGACCGCACTGGCGATCTACATCGAGAGCGGTGGCAAGGGCACGGTGCTGTTCCGGCAGAAACGCGTGGGCAAGGGTGGCAAGGAGTTCGAGCTGATCAAGTTTCGCAGCATGCACATGGATGCGGAGAAAGATGGCAAGCCCCGCTGGGCCACGCCTGACGATCCCCGGGTGACCCGCGTGGGGCGTTTCATCCGCCTGACCCGTCTCGACGAGCTGCCGCAGCTATGGAATGTACTGCGCAACGACATGAGTATCGTGGGGCCGCGGCCGGAGCGTCCGGAGTTCGTCAGGCGTCTGGCGCGCCGCGAGCCGCTCTATCGCGAGCGGCATCGGGTCAAGCCCGGCATCACTGGCTGGGCTCAGGTGCGCTATCCCTATGGGGATTCCGAAGAAAAGTCGATCCGCAAGCTGGAGTACGACCTCTATTACGTCAAGAACCACCGCTTGGTGTTCGACCTCTACATCCTCATCCAGACCGTCGAGGTGGTGTTCTTCAAGAAGGGCGCCCACTGAGGCGCCAGGCAGGCAGCGCCCCTGCTGTCCGCGGAGGTATCGTCCTTTTCCCCGCTTGCGGGGGGAGGCTAGGAGGGGGGCAAAGCGTGTTTCCGTTCTCGCCACAGCAGGCGGTAATCAACATGGCCTTGTTGCCGCTGCGCGGCGGCCATTTGGAAAGCGGGTGACGGCCCGTACGCGCGTTCCTTTTACTCGCGCTGCGCGCTCGCCCTTCGGGTCGGCCTGCGGCCGATCAAGGCTGAAGCCTTGTCTTTGCTTGCCCAAAGAAAAGGAACCAAAATAAAGGGC
>DRKO01000171.1 GCA_011051745.1 Chloroflexota bacterium
AGATGGTGGCCGACTTCACGGGGTCTGCCTCTGCGGTGGCCGGATCGGTCAACGCTGTAAGCGCGATCGTTCACTCAGCGGTGGGGTACGTGGTGCGCTGTATTGTGGGGGCCAGCCTGCCGATGAATCACGGCGTTTTTGCCCCTCTGCACATCGTCATCCCGCCGGGCAGCGTCCTCGACCCCGGTCCGCCGCATGCCGTCGCGGGCGGCAATGTTGAGACTTCGATGCGGATCGTAGATGTGCTGTACGGGGCGCTGGCCCAGGCGATGCCGGATCGTATCCCTGCCGCCAGCCAGGGGACGATGAACAACCTGACCTTCGGCGGCACGGACCCTCGTAACGGCCAGCCGTTCGCCTATTATGAGACGATGGGGGGCGGAAGCGGGGCCGGGCCCCGGTCGGACGGGGCAAGCGGAATCCACTGCCACATGAGCAACACGCTCAACACGCCAATCGAAGCGCTGGAACTGACGTTGCCGGTGCGGGTCCGGCGTTACGCGCTGCGGCATGGCTCCGGCGGTGAGGGGTTGCATCGCGGCGGCGATGGGCTGGTGCGTGAGATTGAGTTTCTTGCCCCTGCCCGTGTGACGATCCTCTCAGAGCGGCGGCGATACGCTCCTTACGGGCTGGCAGGGGGACAACCCGGCACACAGGGAGAGAACCGCCTGATCCCCGCCGACGGCTCGCCGGAACGTCCTCTGCCGGGGAAGGTCTCTTTTAACGTGGCTCCCGGCGACGTGTTGCACATCGGCACGCCGGGTGGGGGTGGCTGGGGCCAGCCATCATCTGATCCGCCCCGGACGATTCGGGCAGGCAGCAACTCTGAGGAGGAAGAGATGCCATGAGCACCATTCACATTCGCAACGTTGAGATCGTCACGCTGGATGATGAAGGGACGATCTACCACGACGCAGACCTTGTGATCCGTGATGGGCGGATCGAGCACATCGGTGTGGCCCCCCCTGACCTTCAGGCCGACGAAGTCGTTGATGGGCGCGGGCGTGTCGCCATGCCGGGGCTGGTCAATAGCCACTGCCACAGTCCGATGACGTTTGAGCGCGGATGGGCCGAAGACCTGCCGTTTGATCGCTGGCTGAACGAGAAAATCTGGGTGGCGGAAAGTGCCCTCACGCCGGACGATGTGTACTGGGGGGCAGCGCTGGCTGCCTGTGAGATGATCCGCTCCGGGACGGTCGCCTTTAACGACCATTATTTCTACATGGATCGGGTGGCGGAGGTCGTCCGCGAGAGCGGCATGAAGGCGGCGCTCACCTGGTGCGTGTTCGGCATCGGGCAGGAGGCCGAGGTCGGGCCGGGGCTGGAGGGAACGGTCGAGTGGATCAAGGAGACCCACAACAGCGCAGACGGACGTATCCGGACGTTCCTCGGCCCCCATTCCCCTTACATCTGCCCGCCGGAGTTTCTGGAGCGAGTCGTCGGGATCGCCCACGATCTGGGGCTGGGGATTCACCTGCATCTGGCGGAGAGCGAGGGACAGGTACAGCAATCCCTGGAGCGGTACGGCCTGCGACCGGTGCAGCACGTTGACAGTCTGGGCGTGTTCGATGTGCCGGGCGGCTGTGTGGCCGCGCACTGTCTGGCGATCGACGAGAAGGATACCGCCATTCTGGCCGAGAAGGGCGTGCACGTGCCGCACTGCCCGATCACCTACATGAAGCTGGCGATGCCCTTCCCGCCGTTGAAAGATCGGCTGGAGGCGGGGGTTAACGTCTGTCTGGGGACGGATGGCCCCGGCTCCAACGCAGATATGGACCTGTTCGCCACCATCCGCCAGACGGCCCTGATCCACAAGTACCAGCTACGTGACCCGGCGGCCATCCCCGGCGATCTGGCGCTGCGGATGGCAACACGGAACAGTGCCCGCGCCCTCGGTTTCGAGGAGATGGGGGTGCTTGCGGTCGGCAGACCGGCTGATCTGATTCTGGTCAACCTCGATGCGCCCCATATGCGGCCCGTCCACAGCCTGATCGCCAATCTGGTGCATTGCGCCAAAGGAGGCGATGTCACGGACGTGATGGTTGACGGACGCTGGCTGATGCGGAATCGTGAGCTGAAGACGCTGGACGAGGAGCGCATCCTGCGCGAGGCGGAACGCCACGCCCTTGCGATGGTCAGCCGGGGCATGAAGCAGATGCGGGAATACCGCGCCTGAGCAGGCAGAAGGAAGCGAGGAGAGCAGGGGTGCTGGTCTAATCGGCCAGCACCTCGATTGTTACCCTTTCGCTGAGGGCAGTGTTTCCGGCGGTGTCATAGGCCCGCAACTGGATGACGTGAGTGCCCGCCTCGGTGATGATCCAGCGTTCGTTGAACGGCGCGACCGTGCTGATCGCGATAAGCTGATCGTCCACGTAGAACTCAACCCGATCCATTGAGATATTGTCTGAAACAAAGGGCTGGATGGTTACGAATTCATCATCCAGAGTGTACTGCTGCCCATCCTCTGGATAGGCCAGTTCAATACTGGGTGGGATGTTGTCCACCGTCACCTGGATGACGAACTCGTTGATCGAGTTGTCGCCCCGGACGACGGTCAGACGCAGGCTGTAGAGGCCATCGAGCAGGCGCGTGTCCCAGATGCCCAGTTCGTCATTGTAACGCGGCGTGAAGCTGTTCTGCCCGATCTGTGTCCAGCTTGTGGGGTTGAGGCCCTGACCGTAGTCCAGCCGGTAAAGCTGGAAGTTCGGGTCACGGGCGTTGCCCCGGATAGTGATCGCGCCTCGGACGTAGGCGAAGGGGGCGGGATCGGTGATCGCCACATCGCCGAAGGCCTCCGGCGCAAGCACCGTGTCATACTCGGTCGGCGGCTGGGGGATGCCCGCCTCGCGGACCCAGTCGGCGGCCTCAGGCGGCAACACCATGTACACGCGCTCTTCGACCAGATCGGGCGGCGTGTAGACGGTTGCCAGCAGGCCAGTTTCCCGATTGACGAGAAAAGGCTGATAGATCGTGTCGTAGGTGGTCGGCTCGGTCCCCTGGCGGAAAATCTCCTGCCGGGTGGGGCAGTAGGGCGTGGGGAGCAGCCCTGAGGTCTGGCAGACGGTCATCTCGACGATGTCGGGGGGGCGTTCCCACGTCTCAACGGGCAAATCCCGGTGCGCATACTCCATGATGGCATGCCAGATGGGAGCCGCCCCCACGATGGCGGGCAGATCAACCATGGGGGAGTTGTCGGTGTTGCCGACCCAGACGCCGGTCACAATCTGAGGCGTGTAGCCGATCGTCCAGTTATCGCGATAGTCGTTCGTTGTCCCGGTCTTGACAGCCGCCGGACGGCTCAGGAGCAGGGCGCTTTCCGGGCCGACACTGGGGCGACGGGCGACCTCATCCGAGAGAATGTCGTTGATCAGGTAGGCCAGGGAAGGCTCCAGAATGCGGTTGCTGCTGAAGGTGTTCCCCTGCCCGTATTCCCACAGAATGTTGCCCTCGCGATCCTCGACGCGCAGGATCAGAGTCGGATCGAGGGTGCGAAAGCCGGGGCGTCGTCTGTCCTGAGGGGTGGGACGACCCCGCATCTCACCCATGTTGGCGAACACGCTGTACGCATATGTCATATCGTAGAGCGTGACCTCGCCGCCGCCGAGCGTCAACGACAGACCGTAGTAGTCCAGACCGCGATCCAGCGTGTTGATCCCCATCGCATGAGCGGTGCGGATCACGTTGTCAATCCCCACCCAGTCAAGCACCTGCACCGCCGGGACGTTGTACGAGTTGGCAAGCGCGCTGCGGATGCTCTGCGGGCCGTGAAACTGGCGGTCGAAGTTCTCCGGCACATACGGCTGGTTGCTGCCCACATCAAAGGCGGTGCGCACGTCAAGCGTCATCGTGGCGGGGGTGTATCCCTGCTCAAAGGCCGTCACATAGGTGAAGGGCTTAAAGGCCGAGCCGGGCTGTCGAAGGGCCAGAGCAACGTTGAAGTTGCCGTCAATCTCCGGATCGTAGTAGTCCAGACTGCCCATCATCGCCAGCACCTCGCCGGTGGGCGCGTTGAGGACGACCACAGCCGCGTTGCTAACGTTATGATCCTGCTGCCGGTGCTCTGGAGGAAGCGGATACAGGTAGCGGGCCGCCTCGCAGTCCGAGCCGTCGGCGGCGGGGATAACCGTCGTCTCCGGCTGGCCGGAGAGGCGCGCAACGTGCGAGCGGGCGGCGCATTCAAGCTGGAGGTAGAGGTCATAGTCGAGGGTGGTGTAGACGACCAGCCCACCCCGATAGACCAGATCGGGGCCGAACATATCCTCCAGTTGCTTGCGGGCGGCGATGGAGAAGTGAGGGGCCAGCAGGTTGAAGCGTTGCTCCGGCGGCCTGATCTCAAGCGGCGTCTCGAACGCGATATCGGCCTCGTCCTGCGTGATGTACCCTTCCTCGACCATCGCGTCCAGCACGAGGCGCTGGCGTTCCTTCGCGAGCGCGAAGTTGTCAATCGGGTTCAGGCCCGGCGACTGGGGGATGGCGGCCAGCATGGCCGCCTCGGCCAGACTCAACTCGCCGACGGACTTTCCGAAATATACCTGAGCGGCGGCCTCAACCCCGTAAGCGAGGTTTCCGTAGAAGTTGGTGTTGAGATACCATTCCAGAATCTGATCCTTGCTGTATTCGTTGCTGATGCGGATCGCCAGAATCAGTTCCTGAATCTTGCGGTCGAGGCTGAGTTCGGTTCGTTTCTCCGGCTCGATCAGGACGTTCTTAACAAGCTGCTGGGTGATAGACGATCCGCCCTGTACCTGCCCGCCGGTGAGGTTATTCCAGAGGGCCCGCAGGATGCCCTCCAGATCATAGCCGGGGTTCTCGTAGAAGGTGCGATCCTCAGCCGCGATGGTGGCCTGCCGGAGGTGAATGGGGATATCTGGAAGCTCCACCCAGATGCGGTCGCCCCCCAGGGGGTCGATCACCTCGTACAGCAGGTGTTCGCCGGTTCGGTCGTAGAGACGGGTTGTCTCAAACTCCTGCTCAACCCGCGTGATCTCGCCTGGCTCCGGCAATCGCTGTGCGTAGTAGGCATAGACGCTGACGACGGTTCCCACGCCAGCCAGCGCACCGAGCAGGTTCAGGCCAGCAAAGCTGAGAGCGATAAACAGAAGCCAGCGCAGGGCCCGTCGTACTCCGGTCTGTGTCCGCGCCCGGCGGGCACGCCGCTGATGGACAATTCGTCGGATGCTCAGCTTACCACTCCCCGGCGCAGCCAATATGCGAGAGGTCTGTAGTGCGCCTTAAAAGAATATGCCTCGTCCTCCACGGATTCGCAAGCGGGGTTCTGTCTCGGGAGTGGTCAGATGGCGGGTGCTCGGAGCATCCAGCGGAACGAAACGTAAGAAATGTGATTGATCTTCATATTTGCATTGCAATCCATAGAATTTTGATGTAAGGTTTTTATAGCCGGGTGCGTGCCGAGGGGTGTACTGTAAACAGTAAGGCTGGCTCCAGAGCGATCTCACAACGAACCATCCGGGCCTGCCATAGATGATCACGGAAGGCTGCCTGAGCCTGCTGAGGGCCAGGGTTGCCATATGTTTCCCTGGGTTGTTCCCTCCGGTCGGGGTCGGGCTACTGCATCGTTTACTTCGGAGTGAGTTCAAGGAAGGAGAATGGCGGCGTTAAATTCAGCGATGGTCTCACCTGACCCGGTGTGATACCTCTGCCGCCGAACATCCGTCATGGGCAACGGTTCCAGACGAGTGCTTGTGGTTGGCAATACGCCCCCCGTCCAAAACCTGTGCGAGAGGTTGCTCGAGGCCGGATTCGAAGCAACCCCCACAAAGAATGCCAGTGATGCCCGTCGTTATATCGAGCGCTACGGGCTTCCCCATCTGATGATCGTGGCTCTACACCCGCCCGATATGGAGGGACTTAAGCTCTGTCAGGAGCTTTACGATGTCACGGGGTTGCCCATCATTACCCTGTCATCCAGCCCCTCAACCGATATGGCGATCCGGGCTCTCCAGTATGCGGATGACTACGTCCGGGAGCCGTTCGAAGAGGAAGAACTGATTATGCGTATCCGGCGCGTTTTGAGCCGGATACAGGACTTTAACTACGCAGCCGCTCCCACGCTCAAAGTGTGCGACTGGTTGACTTTTGACTATACCCGTCGCGAGATCAACGTAAAAGGGCACGTTAAGAAGCTGACCCCCACGGAAAACGCCATTCTGCGCATTCTGGTCAGCCATGAGGGGCAGGTTGTTGATAACGAAACGTTGATCGAGCGTGTGTGGCGGGCAGACCCCATAGCCGGTAACGAAAACACCCTGCGGGTACACGTTCACCGCCTGCGCCATAAGATCGAGAACGATCCCCCCGCCCCGCGCGTGATCTTCACCAAGCGGGGGCTGGGATATATGTTTCAGAAAGTCTAGGGAGGGAGCGGGCGGGCCTCCAGCGTCAGGGTCCGGCCACCACCCGGAAGCGGCGGGGCAGGAGCCAGAAGTCGCCCCCGACCGCCAGACGAACACGCTCTCCGGTTGTGGCATTGTACCACCCCACTCGCACATAATACACGCCCGGCGGAACATCCTCTCTGATCAACAGCGTATAGTGATCTTCGATCACCTCGCCGGGAGCCCATCCGGTTGTGGGCCGGGTTCCGCTTGCGGGGATGCTATCCCGCTGGGCGGCGATATTCCCTTCCCCGTCAACCAGATGGACGAAGACCGTCAGGCTGGAGGTGAGTTCCTGCCCGGTCTGCCAGTAGAATGTGAGTTCCAGCGCATTCCCCTGTGCGATCGGGG
>DRKO01000172.1 GCA_011051745.1 Chloroflexota bacterium
CTCATTCGCCACACCTAACAATATCTTCACGGTGCTGCGTCAGGCTGCCATCATCGGCATCGTTGCCATCGGCGAACATATGGTCGTTCTGCTGGGGGACATGGATGTCTCTCTGGCCTCCATCCTGACTCTTACGGGGGTGGCGATGGCGGCTGCTCTGGTTCATTTCGGGCTGCCGCCTGTGCTTGCCGCGCTGCTTGTGCTGGCAATAGGCGCTCTGGTCGGCCTGGTCAACGGCCTGATCATCACCCGCCTGAAGATCAACGCCATCATCACCACGCTGGGCATGATGAGCGTGTTAGAGGGGCTGGCTTTCATCTACACTCAGGGCAAGACGATCTTCGGTGATCCAATCGAGGCAGTCGAGTTCCTCTCTCGAGGTCGGGTGTTTGGCTTTCTACCCGTCCCCGTGATCATCCTGTTTACGCTGTACGCTCTTGCCTATCTGCTGCTGCGTTATACAACCTTTGGCGCTCACCTGTTTGCGGTTGGTAATAACGAAAAGGCGGCCTGGCTGGCCGGAATTAACGTCCAGAACGTGCGGCTGCTGGCCTTCATGCTGGCCGGAACGCTGGCCGCCATCGGTGGAATCATGCAGGTGGCGCGGCAGGGGACTGCCACCGGCGGGATGGGGGGGGACTTCCTCTTCCCTGTGCTGACCGCCGTCGTGCTGGGCGGGGTGAGCCTCTCCGGCGGGCGCGGTAAGGTTCTGAACACGCTGGTGGCTGCCATCTTCCTGACGACGATCACCAACGGTATGATCCTGCTGGGCGTCAGCATCTACCTGCAACGCATCGTTTCCGGGGCGATCCTGATCATCGCGCTTTCGCTGGACAGCCTGCGCACGTCGAGAGTATGACGGCCATGAGCAATATGCCTTTTCTTCAAATTGAGAATCTCAGCAAGGCGTACCCCGGCGTGCAGGCTCTCGACAGCGTCTCGTTTGGCGTGCAGACGGGGCATGTGCACGCGCTGGTCGGGGAGAACGGGGCCGGAAAATCCACCCTGATCGGCATTCTGGCCGGCGCTGTGCACCCCGACTCAGGTCGGCTGTGGCTGAGGGGCGAGCCTTATGCGCCCCGTACCCCCAAGGAAGCGCTGGAAGCCAGCGTTTCGACGATCTATCAGGTATTCAGTCTGCTGCCTGATCGCACCGTGATGCACAATATCCTGCTCGGTAAAGAGCCCACCCGATCCGGGGGTGTCCTCGATCTTCAGCGTATGCGTGAGGAGGCCAGCCGCATACTGGGATTGCTGGGTGCAGAGCACATCGCTCCGGAGGCACTGGTAGGTGAACTGCGGGTAGGCGAGAAGCAAATCATCGAGATCGCGAAAGCGTTGCTGAATGAGAGCCAGCTCCTGATCATGGACGAGCCCACCGCTGCGCTCAACCAGGCCGAGATGGAAGCCCTCTTCCGAAATATCCGGCTTCTGCGGGAGCAAGGCGTTACTATCCTGTATGTTTCCCACCGTCTGGATGAAATCTTTGAGCTGGCCGATGCGGTGACGGTGCTGCGCGATGGGCAGCACATCAGCACCCGGTCTATCGAAGAGGTCACGCGGGACTCTCTGATCGAGGATATGATCGGGAGGAAGCTGTCGAGCGTTTTCCCGGAGCGAGTAGATCGGCGTGGCGAGGAGATTCTGCGCGTCGAAGGCCTCTCGGTGGGTAAGATGCTCCGGGATATCAACTTCAGCCTGCACCGGGGGGAGGTGCTGGCTGTGGCGGGCCTTTCCGGGAGCGGAAAGACGGAACTGGGCAAGGCGTTGTTTGGTGACCTGCCCCTTGACCGGGGAACGATCCTGCTGAAGGGAAAGCCGCTCAGGCACAGGCCCGGGGCGGCCATCAGGAGCGGGTTGATCTATTTGCCTGAGGATCGTAAAACAGATGGGCTGTTCCCTGACCACAGTGTCAGGCGCAACATCTCTCTTTCTGTGCTGCCTCGTATTGCCTCCTGGGGGATCATATCCCCGGCCCGCGAGCGGGAAGTCGCGCAAGAGCAGGTTGAGAACCTTGACATCAGGGTGACAGACTTGGAGCAGCCGGCGATCACCCTGAGCGGCGGGAATCAGCAGAAGGTCATCCTTGCCCGCTGTCTGGCCGTAGACCCGGACGTCTTCATCCTGATGGAGCCAACGCAGGGGATTGATGTAGGTGTCAAGTTTGAGATTTACCAGTTCATCACCGAGCAGGCCGCACAGGGCAAGGCAATCCTGCTGATCTCCTCGGAACTGGCCGAAATCCTGGGGCTGGCACACCGGGTTCTGGTGATGCACGCGGGCCGCATCGTGGCCGATCTCGAAACCCGGCAGACTGATCAGGAGGAGATACTCAGATATGCACTTGGGGAGGTGACCGCCGCTTCTGACCAGACGTGATCGAGCGGCGTCTACAGCGTGAGGGAATATTGAGCAGGCCCCGATGGTAGAAGTCAGAGGGGGTTCACTTCGCAGGAACGTGTCATGTTCCACGTCAGGAGACGCAAATATGTCAAGCGATTACAGGCGTGAGGCCGGAAAACGCATCAAGTCATGGGGACTTGAGGGGGATGTCCAGCGTCAGATCGAAGGCACAGGTGAGTATCCGATCATGTATCGGGCGCTGGGGACACAGCCCCGGACAGAGCATCCCTTCAACCTGTACGGCGACATCCATAGCCAGCCGCAGGCTCTGCGCGACACTTTCGCCCTGAACAAGGAAGCCATTCCAGCACTGGCCCATAAACTGGTAGAACGCGGATTCCACGCGATGGTCGGGCACGGACTGGGGACTTCACAGTTCGTTGCGCAGACGGCAGCCGGGGCTTTCTGGGCGTGGGCAGGCTGGGACGCGAGGGACCTGGACTCGCTGGAGTACGTGAATTTCGGCCACCCGATTGACTTCGAAAGGACGGTTTTTTTCTCATATTCGGGCAGCGGCAGCACGGTGGACAGCAACCGCGCGGCTCAGAAGGCGAAGGAACTGGGCGCTTATCAGGTGGCGTTTACCAGCGTCGCGGACAGCCCGATCACCCGGAAATGTGACGAATCCATCGTATGCGCGGGAGGCTTCGATACCGGCGGCTCAGACACCTTCCACTACACCACCCGCCTTGCCGTCTCGGTCTGGCTGGCACTTGAGATCGGCGCACTGACCCGCCCGGATGAACGTAACTGGGATGATCTTCGGCAACGTCTGTTTGCCCTTCCTGACAAGATGGCGGACATGTTCAACTGGGTCAGCGAGCGAAGCCGCATCCTCGCGGCCCGCTACCGGGATGTTCGCAGCGTTATTGTGGTGGGAGCCGGAGCCAACGAGGGAACGGCGGAGGAGATCGCGCTCAAGTATGACGAAATGAGTCACATCCCCACCAAGGCAATGTGCCCCGGTCGGCATATTCACGGCGCGCTGGGCCTGACCACGCACGACATTCTGACGATCATCGTGGCCCCGCTTGAAGACCCGGCCTACGACGCCCTGCGCGACATCGCCCAGGTGACCATGATGCTTAAGTCTCCCTCAATCGCCATCATCAGCGAGGAGGATGAGGCAGTCGCCGAACAGGTGGATGACGTTTTCCGTCTGCCGGAGACCGATCCGATCCTGTTCTCGATCCTGTCCATCCTGCCGGGCCAACTGCTCCCTTACTGGGGGGCGATTGCGCAGGGGGATATTAACCCGGATTGCCAGCGGGCCAACATCGCGCGGTATGCTAAAGTGTGGAACTGGCTGTTTCCCAAGGATACCCATTAATCTCGACCTATCACACACCGGGCAGACGAACAGGCGCTTTACTGCCCGGTGCGTTTTCATGAGCGTGGAGGCTTCTCATGAGTCGGGACGCTTCTATTGTTGGGCCTCTTAATATTGATCTGCTGATCGTAGGGGAAGGACCGAAGGACTGGGAATCGATCCCCACCTGGGACGGCCCGGCAGAGATGGAGATGACGGCAGCCGGATCGGTGGGCTACACCGTTAGCGACATGGCGAAGCTGGGGCTTAACGTGGCGGTGAGTTCCTGCGTGCCGGATGATCCACTGGGGGCATTTATCGTAGATGCCTTGCGCCGCGACGGCGTGGACACCGCCGGTGTCCGGATGACCCCCGGCACGGTGGGAGGGATCGGCGTCTACATGCTGCTTTTTGGCAGCCGCAAGCGGCCTCTGGTCTATCGCCTGCCGACGCACGAACCCTGGCCCCAGCGTTACAGCCGGGAGGAGATCGATCAATTGCTTGACGCCCGCCTGCTGCACAATGGAGGCTATCTGCACTTCAAGAGCGTGTGGCACGGGGTGACGGTCGATCTCTTCAAGCAGGCGCAGGCACGGGGGCTGATCACGAGCATGGATTCCCAGTTCCCGCTCTTCGCGATGGATCCGCCCTGGATGCGGGCCATGGAGGACGTCCTCCCCTGGGTAGATATTCTCTTTTGCGACGAGACCGAGGCCTGCAACCTGACGGCGCTGGAGGAACTGGATGAGGCAGCTGCCCGGCTGCTCGATGCCGGGCCGGAGTTGATCGTCATCAAACAGGGGGCCAGAGGCTCAACTCTCTATAAAGCGGGATGGCAGCACCATCAGCCCGCTATCAAACTGGGGGAGGTCGTGGACAGCATCGGGGCAGGGGATGCTTACGACGCGGCCTTTCTGCTCGGTACGCTGGAAGGCTGGCCGCTGGAGAGGCGAGCGCTGTTTGCCAGTGTGGCGGCGGGCTTCACGGTGACGGGCGTGGGCGGCTCGGAGACATTCCCCTCACGTGCCCGGATTGAGGAGACAATGGCCGGGTATTTCTAGCCGCTCTGCGGGGGGCGGAGATCGTGCGTGGCTGTGCCGGTTGATCGCTGGCCTGGGATGCTCTGACGTGGTTTGATCCGTCGGATGCTTCATCCTCGCGGGGGTGAAGAGAGGATAAAAAAACGGCCAGGCGTGGGCCTGGCTGTCTTTATGATCCCCGGTGTGGACCCAAAGGGACTCGAACCCTTGACCTCCACAATGCCATTGTGGCGCTCTCCCAGCTGAGCTATGGGCCCATGTATCGTAGCCTGTTCAGGTGCAGTGTTATTATGCCGCAGGCGTTGCCGCTTTGCAAATTTTTCGCAGACGACCTGCCCGCCTCCGGCGTTGCAATGAAGAAAGGGGCGACCTCAGAGAGAGGCCGCCCCTCTGCACTTCTAGCCGTCGGCTAGCGGTGCCGGGTGATTACTCGCCCATGCACTCGCCAGTCGGGTCGAAGTACCAGGTCTCGACGTTCCAGGACGCGTAGTTTGCGGGGCCACGGGCCACGCCGCACAGGTTGGGGCTGTAGGCCTCAACCTCGACGCGCTGGAAGAGCGGGACGCTCGGCATCTGGTCGGCGAAGATGCGCTGCAGCTCCAGGTAGTAGGGCAGACGCTCTTCGGGCTCGATGCGGTTCTCGCCATCGAAGGCCGCCTGCGTGGCCGCTGCGTCGCACCAGCCGAGGTAGTTGCCGCCCTCGTAGTCATCATCAGGCGAGGGGATCTGCTCCGGGTAGGCCAGTGAGTAGCCCTCAGGCAGTTCTTCCTCGGTCGGGCGACCGAAGGCGAAGGTCTCGTAGTCAAGACCAGCCGCCTCAAGCGTCTCCTGATCCTGATCCCAGATGGTCTCAGCTACCAGGAACTCGCCGTCGGGGGTGCGGTAGACGTTCTCGCCGGCGTAGAGGAACAGCGCACCGGGGTCAGGGTCAGACACCCAGGCGAACTCGCCGATCTGGAAGGTACGCTGGTTTAGCGGACCGTCATCACCGAACCACACGGACGCCGGCAGCAGGTCCAGATTGACCTTGATGCCGATATCGGCCATGTTGGACTGGAAGAGTGTGCTCAACTGCTCACGCATGGCGTTACCGGTCGTGGTGTGGAAGTCAACCTCGAACGGCGTGCCAGCGGGGATGGTGTAGCTACCACGGCGGCAGCTGAACTCGCCGGTGATGTCTGAGGCGGCCTCGCGGAAGCCGTCACCATCGGTGTCAACCCAGCCGGCCTCCTCGAGCAGCGCCGCAGCCTGCTCCGGATCGTAGGGGTAGAGCCCCTCGGTCTCCGGGTTCCAGGCCCAGTGGTCGCTCGGCAGGTAGCTGGTCAGCGGCTGAACCTCACCATAGAGGATCTGCTCGGTCATCTGCTGGCGGTTGGTGCCGTAGGCAACAGCCTGACGGACGCGCGCGTCGGCGAAGAAGGGGATGGCATCACGCTCAGCACCCTCGGGCGGGAAGTGGTTCATGTCGATGTGCTCCCACACGATCGAGGGGATGGCGTCGTAGGCGATCAGGCCCTGCTCAGCCGACTGCTGGATGAAGGGCAACTGGGTCAGCTGGAGGCCATCGCTGGTGGCGTAGTCGCACTCGCCAGAGAGCGTTGACGCGAGCAACTGGTTCGTGTCGGCGATGAAACGATAGATCAGGTTGGGGGTGCGGACGTCGCCGCGCCAGTAGTTGGGGTTGGCTTCCAGGACGATGCGGTCACCCTCAACCCACTCGACGAACTGGTAGGGGCCAAGCACCGGGTTGGGCAGGCGCGCGTACTCGCTCTCGCGGATCTCGGCGGGGGTCATGTCCGCCAGGACATGCTCCGGCAGAGGCGCGGACGTGCCGTAGGCCGTGCTCAGCGGAGGCAGGAAGTAGAGAGGATCGAGGACACCAGGCGGGTAGGTCACCTTCAGCGTGTAGTCGTCAACCTTCTCGAAGGTCATCTGCTCCAGCATGCCGCGGGAGACGGCTCCGGAGTCGGGGTCAATGATGACTTCACGTGTAAAGAGGATGTCGTCTACCGTGAAGGGCTCGCCGTCTGACCAGACGATGTCGTCGCGGAAGCGATAGGTCACGCTCAGGACGGCGTCGGAGCCCTCACCCTCGATCACGGCATCGCCGTTCTCGAAGCTGGGGAACTCGTCATTGACCAGCATCTGGGTCTCGTAGAAGAACCCGCGGTCATTCAGCCAGCCCTTGGGGTCGGCTGCGCTGAGCACCTGCACGGTCACGGCCATGTTGCTGGTGACGCGATACAGGCTGTCAGGCTCCTGGCTCATGCAGATGATGATCGTGTCGGAGACTTCCTCAGCACCGGCCTCTTCGGGAGCAACGGTCACAGGCACTTCGACTACCTCGCCCTCGACGACCTCGGTCACGATCACGGTCTGCACCGCGCCACCGGCGCATGCAGCGAGGGCAAACGCAGCCACCGTCACGAGTGCGCCGATAAGCGCCCATCGTTTATTAAACATACGGTTCTTTCCTCCTTAGTGAGTCTATCAGCGAGTTCAGGTGAGTTGCAGTTCGGGACATCTCACCCTTAGCCATTGCGTACTTTCCCTCTCCACCACCCCCTTTCCTTCGATCTGGTATAAAAGTCGGGTTCGGAGATTAGGACTGTTTCGCGCAATCAGCCCCGTCTGGTTGAGTGGCCCAGGTCAGGGCAGCGGTCAGTCTGGCGACCGGCCCGCCGCCTTACATGTCTTACACTGCAGAAGCTTGTTGATGGTAATGGCGATCCCCATCCTGAAGTACGGATATGTAATGAGGTGACCGGTAATTATGCGGACGCTTCTCCTGATCACGCACCTGTACGGGTCTAACGGAAGCCTTTTTACTAGTTTATTCAGCAACTCCCGAAAAGGCAAGAACTTTTCGGGAGTTGCTGAAACTTTCTCTATCCGCCGCCAACGCGCTCGCTACGCATGCGCGGATCGAGCGCATCCCGCAGGCCATCCCCCATGAAGTTGATGGAAAGCACTGTCAGGAAGATGCACAGCCCCGGCCAGATAGCCAGCGTCGGGTTCTGGAACATGTAGTCCTGAACGCGCGTCAGCATGTTCCCCCAGCTAGGAGTGGGTGGCTGCACGCCAAAGCCCAGGAAGCTCAAAGCGGCCTCTACGATGATGTAGCCCCCGACGGCCAGCGTCGCGTTGACGATGATGGGCGCGATGGCGTTGGGGAGCATGTGCCGCAGGATGATCCGCACGTCGCTGGCCCCCAGCGCCTTGCTGGCCTCGGTGAACTCCTGCTCGCGCAGGCTCAGAACTACGCCACGCACAAGCCGGGCCGAGGTCATCCAGCCGAAGGCGACAAGAATTATGATCAGATAGTTTATTCGCGCAAAGGCAGTTGGAGCCCGCCCTGCCATCATGGCGCTCAAAACCAGCAGAATCGGCAGAAGCGGGAGGGTCAGCATGAAGTCTGTGACCCGCATGGCGATGGTGTCAATGACGCCCCCGTAGTAGCCGGAAATAGCGCCGATGATCGCGCCGATGCTTTCGGAGCCGAGGGTTGCCATGAGCCCCACATACAGCGAGACACGCGCCCCGTAGAGCAGACGCGAAAGAATGTCGCGCCCGACTTCATCCGTCCCCAGGATATGGCCTTTCGTTCCGGGGGGAAGGTGCTGGTTGATCGGGTCAATAGCGGTCGGGTCGGGTAGCAGACCGACTTTGGTTGTGTTCGCACCACGCGGAACGGGCGGGGCGAGAAGAGGGGCAAACAGGGCTGCCAGAACAAAGATGGACAGCATAACCGCGCCCAGCAACGCGAGGCGATGCCGACGGAAGCGCTTCCAGACCAGTTGTAGCTGGGAAGCCTCCTCCATGGTCAGCAAAGTCTCGGAGTGGAGGTCCATAGCGTCGGATTGAAGTTGTACTGCCATTGCTTTTATATGTCTCCCTGATGTCAAACTCTATACCGGGCTCTTCCCGCGCTGTTTCCGGGAGCGCCCGGCAGGGATGCGTGTGCTTTGATCAGTCGTAGCGAATACGCGGGTCCACGAGGACATAGGCGATATCCGCGATCAGGTTCGAGACCACAACGAGAACCGCAGAGATAAGGAGATACCCCATCACCAGCGGCCAGTCGCTCTGTCCCAGCGCCTCAAAGTAGAGCCGCCCCATACCGGTGTAGGCGAAGACCGTCTCGGTCAACACAGCCCCGCCGAACAGGCTGGACAACTGCAATGTTACGATGGTGATCAGGGGGATCAGAGCGTTGCGGAAGGCGTGCTTGGAGATCACGACACGCTCAACCAGCCCCTTCGCCCGTGCGGTGCGGATATAGTCCTGATGGAGCACATCAAGCATCGCCGTGCGCATAAAGCGGCTCCACCCGGCCATGTACAGCAGCGAGAGCACGGTGGTTGGCATGATCAGGTGCTTGATACGATCCCAGAGCGTCCCCGCTCCGGGGCCACGAAGCGAGACGATGCCCCCACTGGGAAGATATGGCAGGCCCCACTGCTTGAACTTCAGAGAGAAGAGGATGATCATCATCAGGCCCAGCCAGAAGACGGGCATCGAGATACCGATGAACGAGAACGTCGTGGCGACATAGTCGAGGGTGGAATACTGCTTCACGGCAGAGAGAACCCCGATCGGGACTGCCACCAGCAGCGACAGGATGGTCGCCGAGCTCATCAGGATAACTGTGTTCCCCAGGCGGCTCTTGATGACATCGAGCACCGGCCTTCCCTGAGCGACACGCCAGGATTCGCCCCAGTCACCGCGCAGGATACCCTTGTGCGTCCCATTCTTGAAGGGCTCGCCAAAAGCATTTGTGCCCGTGAACCAGACCGGCAGGACCTCGATCCAGTCATCGCCTGCGAGCCAGACGATGTAACGAAGATGGACCGGTTTATCCAGACCCAGCAGGTTCTCCAGACGGGCATAGTCAAGCGCTGTGACCCGGCGGTTACGGTCCGCATTCTGCATACGCAGGCCGTCAAGCGGGCCGCCTGGAGCGGCGTTCAGGATGGCAAATACCGCGACCGAGCTCAGGAAGAGCACAATTACCATCGTGATGGCGCGGCGGATTAGATAGTTGGTCATGGATGCCTCCACTTACCTAGCATACGCAGGGCACATCTTAGCACACATCAACCTAAACTGACAATAACTTCTCTGTGAGTCTGAGGGCTCATCCCTTCCCCCTCCCAGAGCGCCCTTTTGCGCAGGAGGACATATCCTGATCCCCCTCTATAGCTACCTTATTTTATCGGAGAAGGTTCAATGATTCGATAGCAGAGGGAGGAAAACTCCGGTAATTCTCCCCCCTGATCCGTGCCGGGGACGGGGTGAGAGATTGCCGCTTTCCGGTTTGCCAGTTGCCCTTTTTGTGGCATGATCGGGCTGTTGAAATTTCCATCTCAAGGAGCCCCCCGCTGATGAGCGAGATAGAGAAAAGGCCGATTTCTGTAGAGGATATTTACAACATCGCATATGTCGAGGAACCATCCGTTAGCCCGGATGGGCGGTGGATCGCTTACGTTCATGTGACGGTTGACAGGACGGAGAACGAATACCGGCGGAACATCTGGCTGGCCCCCACCGACGGCGGGAAGCCGATCCAGATAACGCGCGGCGGGAAGGACACGTCACCGCGCTGGTCGCCGGATGGGGGGACGCTGGCGTTCGTCTCCACCCGGAATGAGAAGCCACAGGTCTACCTGCTCCCCGTGAAGGAACCGGGCGGGGAGGCGCGGCCCCTGACCAGTATGCCGAACGGCGCGACGAACCCGGCGTGGTCTCCGGACGGCTCACGGATCGCGTTTCTCTCCCCTGTGAACGCGGAGGAGCGGGAAAAGGAAGACAGAGGCGAGGAGGCCGCGCCCCCGGAGGATAAGTTCGAGGCCAGGCAGCAGAAGGAACGCCGGGCATACGAAGAGGAAAAACGGTGGGACCCGCGCCTCGTCTGGCGCATTCCCTATCGCTCCGGGACAAGCTATCTGGACGATCGGTATGCCCAGATTTACGTGATGCCTGTCGCTGAAGGATTGGAAGGTGACGAGGCCAGGCCCCGCCGCCTGACCGATCTGGATGCCGATTACGCACAGCCGGTGTGGACGCCGGACGGAGAATACATCCTCACCGCGCGGGCGGCTGAACCGGATGGCGATGAACCGTGGCGTACCAGCAGTCTCTACCGCATCCGCGTGGCGGACGGTGCGGAAGAGAGACTGACCGACGATAGCCACACCGACAGCACCCCCCTGCCCTCACCAGATGGTAGATGGATCGCGTACCGCCGCTTCCCGGAGGCAAAGTATTTCGAGATTCTGCGTCTGACGATCATCCCCTCGGAAGGGGGCGAGCCTCACGATCTGACGCTGGAAGCCGATCTTGAGCTGGCCGAGTCGGTGCGCCCCTGGGCAAACTTCAAGTGGACGGCGGATAGCAGTGCCCTGATCTTCAACGCCAATAGCTGGGGGAACGTCGAAGTCTACCGCGTTACGGTGGCGGATGGCTCAATCGAGACGATCATATCCGGGCGGATGGCGGTGGAGGAACTCGATCTGGGGCCGCAGGGCGGGATCGCCTTCACCGCCAGCATGCCGACGAACCCTTCCGAGTTGTTCTGGATGCCTCCTGAGGCAGACGAACCGGAGCAGGTGAGCGAAGTGAATAAGAAGTTCCTGGACGAGGTGATCGTTCAGGAGACGCACGAGCTACGCTTCAGAGGGCCTGATGGGCTGGAGCTCCAGGGATGGTATCTGCTGCCGGTGGGTTACGAGGAAGGCAAGACATATCCGCTGGCCTTCAACATTCACGGGGGGCCACATGTGATGTGGGGGCCGAGCGCGCGGACGATGTGGCATGAGTGGCAGTTCCACGCGGCGCGGGGCTACGTCGTCTTCTATTGCAATCCACGCGGGAGCGGCGGTTATGGGCGGGCTTTCCGGGACAGCATCCACGCCGCCTGGGGAGAGAATGCCTTCCCCGACCTGATGGCCGGGGTTGATGCCCTGCTTGAGAAGGGATTCGTTGATCCGGAGCGGATGGCCGTAACCGGCGGTTCCTACGGGGGCTTTATGACCGCCTGGGTAGTCGGCCATACCGACCGCTTTGTCGCGGCGGTTTCCCAGCGCGGGGTGTACAGCCTGATCAGCTTCTACGGCACAAGCGACATCCCTTCCCTGATCTCCGCCGAGTTTGACGTGGAGCCCTGGGAGGCCCCGGAGTTCCTGTGGAAGCATTCCCCGCTGGCCTATGCGCACCGGATCAAAACGCCTCTGTTGCTCATCCATGCGGAGAACGACTTCCGCGTGCCGATTGAGCAGGCCGAGCAACTGTTTGCGCTGGTCAGGCGCAGCGGTGGGACGGTCAAGCTGGTGCGCTATCCTCGCGAGGGGCACGAACTCTCTCGCAGTGGCGAACCCAGACACCGGGTCAGCCGCCTGAACTGGATGATCGAATGGTTCGACACGTACTGTATGCCTCAGAAAGAAGAATGAGACGAGGAGACAGGCGCTCGTCTGAACTTACATCGCACAGAGCCCTGGCCCCGCGCCGGGGCTTTCGATCTCTGACCCCCGGAGGTTGAAGGCAGATGGCATCTTTCTTCCAGATGGACAACCTTCTGTCGCTGGGAATTGGTCTGATGGTGAGCGTGGTGATCATCATCGCCTTTGAGCGGGCGATGGGGACGCCGCTTACAGTCACCATGCGGCGTGCTCGCGATGTGCTGGCTGTGATAGCGGGCCTTTTCGTCTACTTCGTCCTGCGGGAGAGCCCGGAGTTACTGGACGAATCCTCGCGCAGAGTCCTGGCTGCGCTCGTCGGCCTGCTGCTGGCTTTCCTTGTGTTCCTCCGCCGGAGCCTGCGCTGAACTCTCATGGTGCGGGCTGGCCCGGCTTAGTCCTCCCTCCCCGGCGATGCTATAATGCGTCTACCGCGCCACAGGCGGTGATTTGACGAACCGAGGGAGATTCAAAAGGAGATATAGCAGAATGGCTGTTGATCTTGTCCCCTCAGGTATGAGCCTTACGCTGTCGCCTGAACACGAGATGATCCAGCAGGTGGCACGCAAATTCGCGCAGGAAAAAATCGCACCCATTGCGGCGAAGTTCGACGAAAGCGGCGAATTCCCCTATGAGACGGTCATGGAGATGGGGAAGCTGGGCCTCATGGGGATCGAAGTACCGGAGGAATACGGCGGCGCGGGCATGGACACCATCGCCTATGTGCTGGCTATGGAGGAAATCTCCAAGGCCGATGCCGCACACGGCGTGATCATGTCGGTTAACAACTCGCTTTTCTGTCACGGGCTGCTGAAATTCGGCACGGAGGAGCAGAAGCAAAAGTATCTGGCTCCGGTCGCTTCCGGGCAGGTGGTAGGTGCATACTCACTGACCGAGCCGATGTCCGGCTCGGACGCCGGAACGATGAAATCCCGTGCCGTGTTGAACGAGGCCGGAACACATTACATCATCAACGGGCGGAAAAGCTGGGTGACCAGCGGGCCGGTTGCGCGTTACATCGTTCTCTTCGCCATGACCGAGCCGGAGAAGAAACACAAAGGCATCACGGCCTTCATCATTGACACCGAGCGCCCCGGCTTCGAGCGCGGTAAGGTGGAGCCGAAACTCGGCATCAGGGCGTCGGCGACAAGTGAGATTCTCTTCGAGGACTACGAAGCGCCGGTCGAGGATGTGCTCGGCAAGCCGGGGGAGGGGTTCAAGATCGCGATGACCATTCTGGACGCAGGCCGGATCGGCATCGCGGCGCAGGCGCTGGGCATTGCCGAGGCAGCCTACGAAGCGAGCGTTCAGTATGCCCGTGAGCGCTACGCTTTCGGCCAGCCAATCGGCTCCTTCCAGATGATCCAGCAGAAGATCGCCGATATGAAAACCCGCATCGAGGCTTCCCGCATGTTGATCTACAACGCGGCGCTGGCGAAGATGCGTAGCTGGGAGACCGGAGAGCGCTATACACTTGAGGCCGCAATGGCGAAGCTGTTCGCCTCCGAAACCGCGATGTGGGTCACCACTCAGGCGGTGCAGATTCACGGCGGGATTGGCTACAGTAAGGAACTGCCCATCGAGCGATACTTCCGGGATGCGAAGATCACCGAGATTTACGAGGGAACCAGCGAGATTCAGCGCATTGTGATCGCGCGGAATCAACTGGGCCTGCGGTAGCTTCCCGGCCCGTGTGGCCGGTGAGATCGACTGCCAGAGCCTGCCTCTTCTGGCAGAAACAGGCAGGTTTTGGGAGTTATTGGAAGCTGCCGGACATTAAATTAGTCACCCGGGATACAGTTCTCCACACAGGATGAGCAGACCCATGAAAGCGATTCTCTTGTATGAACATGGTGGCCCGGAAGTCCTGACCTACGGCGACTTTGAGACCCCGGAGCCGGGCTATGGCGAGGTACAGGTACAGATCAAAGCCGCCGCTATGAACCGGCTTGACATCTGGGTGCGCAACGGCTGGCCCGGCCTCAAGCTGGAGTATCCCCATATCCTCGGCGCTGATGGCGCAGGGATCGTCAGCGCGACCGGCGGAGGAGTGACTCAGGTCACTGTCGGGGACCGCGTTGTCATTAACGGCACGCTGAGCTGTGGCCGGTGTGAGGATTGCCTGGCCGGACGTGACAACCTGTGCCGTCGGGGGGGCATTCTGGGGGAGGACAGGCGCGGCACGTACGCTGAGTACGTCGTCGTGCCGGAGCGCAATGTCCTGACGTTGCCGGAGCACATCTCGTTTGAAGAAGCGGCTGCCGCGTCGCTCGTCTTCATGACGGCCTGGCACTCGCTGATCACGCGCGGCAACCTGAAGCCGGGCGAGTCGGTGCTGATCGTCGGGGCGGGGGGAGGCGTCAACACCGCCTCAATCCAGATCGCCAGACTGGCCGGAGCGACCGTCTATGTGGTCGGCTCGACCGATGAGAAGCTGACGAAGGCTCAGGAGCTCGGCGCGGACTTCGTGATCAACCGCAGCACCGAGGACTGGGGTAAGGCGATCTACAGAATGACGGATAAGCGCGGCGTGGATGTGGTGGTAGATAACGTGGGGAAAGCTACCTGGCCGACCAGTCTGCGGGCGCTGGCGCGTGGAGGGCGGCTGCTGACCGTCGGCGGGACAAGCGGCTATGATGCTCAGGTGGGTGTGAACTATGTATTCGGCAAGCACCTGAGCATCATTGGCTCGACAATGGCCCCCCATGCTGATTTCCGAACGGTCATGAACCTCATCTTTGAGGGTAAGCTCAGGGCGGTGATCGATCGGGTGATGCCGATGGAGGAGATAGCTGCCGCCTGCGAGTTGCTGGAGAGCGGAGCGGTCTTCGGCAAGCTGGTGCTGACACCCTGACCGTGTCTGTGCATCGGAACCGCCCTGCTTTCGTAACCATCCTTGCGCTGGCGGTGTTTCTGCTAGGTGTGATTAACCTGATCGGCGCCTATGCGGGGATAGCTCGCTGGTCGGTGCTCAGCTCCCTGAGTCTGGCATTCCCGCTCTGGGGCCTCATCCTTTTGAACGGGATGTGGGGCGTTATATGGCTGGGCCTGGCCTGGGGGTTGTGGAGACTTCAGGCCTGGGCACGCCTTGCTACAATGGCCGCTTTCCCGCTCTCTCAATTCGTAGCCCTCGGAGTGCAGGTGATGTTTGCGCAGGGGGATTATGAACGGGAGCATCTGCCCTTCGTCATCTGCGCAAGGTTGATAGCAGCAGTCCTGCCTGTCCTCATCCTGACCGGACCGCGAACCCGACAGGCATTCGAACGTGCTACTCAGATACATGAGGATCAAGGTGATAAGGAGCCGGAGCAACCATGACGTTGGACCCCAAGATTGAAGAATTACGCGCCCTGAAGGCCAAAGCCAGGGAGGGAGGCGGCGAGGCGCGGATCAAGAGACAGCATGAGAAGGGTAAGCTGACTGCCCGCGAACGTCTCGACCTGTTGCTTGATCCGGGGAGCTTCCGTGAACTGGATGCGTTCGTGATCCATCGGGAACGCAACTTTGGCATGGACAGGCCCGAAAACCAGATTCTGGGTGATAGCGTGGTAACTGGCTGGGGCACAATCCACGGGCGGCTGGTTTACGTCTATTCACAGGACTTCACCGTCTTCGGCGGCAGCCTGTCTGAGGCCCACGCCGAGAAGATTTGCAAGATCATGGATATGGCGATCAAAACCGGCGCGCCTGTGATCGGGTTGAACGACTCAGGCGGGGCGCGGATTCAGGAAGGGGTTGCTTCGCTGGGGGGATACGCGGATATCTTCCTCCGCAACACGCTGGCTTCCGGCGTCGTCCCGCAGATCTCCGCCGTTATGGGGCCATGCGCCGGGGGGGCGGTCTACTCACCTGCCCTCACCGACTTCATCTTCATGGTCAAGAACGCCAGCTACATGTTTGTGACCGGCCCGGATGTTGTCAAGGCCGTTACTCACGAGGATGTGACTTTTGAGGAACTGGGCGGGGCCATGACGCATAATGCCATCTCCGGCGTTAGCCACGTCGCGGCAGAAAGCGAGGCCGATTGCCTCTATCTGATCCGGGAGTTGCTGACGTACCTGCCGCAGAACAACATGGAAGACCCGCCTTTCGAGCCGACCACCGATGATCCGCTGCGGATGGAAGAAGCTCTCAACTCCATCGTGCCGGATAGCCCGAACAAGCCTTATGACATCAAGGACGTTATCCGGCTGATCGTTGATGAGGGGCGATTTTACGAGATTCACGAGCACTACGCTCAGAATCTGGTCATCGGGTTTGCGCGGCTGGGCGGCCACAGCGTCGGGATCGTCGCCAATCAGCCCGCTGTGCTGGCGGGGGTGCTGGATATTGATGCTTCTGTCAAAGGGGCGCGTTTTGTGCGCTTCTGCGATGCTTTTAACATCCCGATCATCACGTTCGAAGATGTGCCGGGCTTTCTCCCCGGTGTTGGGCAGGAACATGGCGGCATCATCCGGCATGGGGCCAAGCTACTGTTCGCGTACTGCGAGGCGACCGTCCCCAAGATCACGGTCATCACGCGGAAGGCCTACGGCGGCGCGTACTGCGTGATGAACAGCAAACACATTCGGGGGGACCTGAACCTGGCGTGGCCGACTGCTGAGATCGCCGTGATGGGGCCGGATGGGGCGGTCAATATCATTCACCGGCGTGAGCTGGCCGAGGCAGAAGACCCGGTGGCCCTCAAGGCTAAACTGGTGGAAGAATATCGCCAGAGGTTCGCCAACCCCTATGTGGCGGCGGCCAGAGGCTATGTGGATGATGTGATCGAGCCTGCCGAGACGCGCCCCCGCCTGATCAACGCGCTGGAAGTGCTTCGGGACAAGCGGGATTCGAACCCGCCCAAGAAGCACAGCAACATGCCGCTGTAGAGCCGGGAGGGGCAAAATGGCCGAGACTCCAACTCTCTTTCGCAAAGTCCTGATCGCCAACCGGGGTGAGATCGCGGTGCGCATCATCCGCGCCTGCCGTGAACTGGGTTTGAGGACGGTGGCCGTCTATTCAGACGTTGACCGGAACGCCATGCACGTGCGCCATGCAACGGAAGCGTACCACATTGGCCCGCCCCCGCCGCGTGAGAGCTACCTGCGCATTGACAAAATCCTGGATGTGGCGAAGCGCTCCGGCGCGGATGCGATCCATCCCGGGTATGGCTTCCTGGCGGAGCGACCGGATTTCGCGCAGGCCTGTCTGGATGAGGGGATCGCTTTCATCGGGCCGACGCCGGAGGCCATCGCCGCGATGGGGGACAAAGTCGTCGCCCGGAGGACGGTACAGGAGGCCGGTGTACCCGTCGTGCCCGGAACCGATGTGATGTTGCGCGATGACGAACTGGAGGCGGAAGCCAGCCGGATCGGATATCCGCTCCTGATCAAGGCGGCTGCTGGCGGTGGGGGGAAAGGGATGCGGCGCGTGGATCGCCCGGAGGACTTCGAGGGCGCGTTGCACAGCGCCCGCCGCGAGGCTGAAGCGGCCTTCGGGGATGGTTCGGTGTATCTGGAGAAGCTCATCGAGGGTGGGCGGCACATCGAGATACAGATTCTGGCCGACACGCACGGCAACGTGATCTATCTGGGCGAGCGCGAATGTTCGATCCAGCGGCGTCACCAGAAATTGCTGGAGGAATCCCCCTCCCCCTTTGTGAATGAGGCTCTGCGTCGGCGGATGGGCGAGGTTGCTCTGCAGGCGGCGCGGGCCGTCAACTACTGCAACGCCGGAACCATCGAATTCCTGGTTGACCGCGACCGCAACTTCTACTTTCTGGAGATGAACACGCGCCTGCAGGTGGAGCATCCCGTCACCGAGTTCGTGACCAACCTTGATATCGTCAAGGAGCAAATCCGGATCGCCAGGGGACGCAAGCTGAGCCGGACGCAGGACGAGATCGAGATCAAAGGGGCGGCCATCGAGTGCCGCATCAATGCAGAAGACCCGTATAACAACTTCCTCCCCTCAACCGGTACGATCACGGCTATGACGTTGCCGACCGGCCCCGGTGTGCGGGTGGATACCGGTGTGACGGCGGGCGATCAGATCACCCCCTACTACGATCCGCTGATCAGCAAGCTCATCTGCTGGGGAGACACACGCGGCGAGGCGCTGCTGCGGATGCGACGGGCGCTCTCTGAATATAAGATCATGGGGTTGAAGACGAACATTCCCTTCCACCAGAACCTGCTGGACAGCGCCCGCTTCATCGGAGGGCAGTACGACACAACCTTCGTGGAAGAACGCTTCTCGATGGGCGGGGGACGGGAATTCAGGCCGGAGATTGCGGCCATCATCGCGACGCTGGTCGCTCATGAGGAACGCCGCAAGGCTGCTCAGATCGTGCGGCGTGATGGGCGTGATGGTCAGGTAAGCAAGTGGAAGCTGGCCGGACGCTGGGAGCAGATGTGGCGTTAGACCCTGCCCTTTGAACCGGGGACAATGAGCCTATGAGATACGAAGTCACAGTTGACGGCCATACGTATCAGGTTGAGATAAACGAGGAAGGGCATATCACGATTGACGGGCAGACCGTCGAGGTGGATTTTGCCCAGATCGGGAACAGCGGCCTGTATTCCCTGCTGGTAGACAACGAGTCGTTCGAGGCCCTGGTCGAGCCACGGGAGAACATCTGGCTGGTGCTTCTCCGGGGGGACCTCTACGAAGTGGATGTTGTGGATGAGCGAGTGCGCCTGTTGCGGGCGCGGGCCAGCCTGACGGTTCCCGAATCCGGCGAGGTGACGATCAGGGCTCCCATGCCGGGGCTGGTAGTTTCTGTGCCGGTTGAGATGGGGCAGGAAGTCTCAAAAGGGGATAATCTGGTCATTCTCGAATCCATGAAAATGGAAAACGAGCTAAAGGCCCCGCGTGACGGGCGGATCGAACGGATCAATATCAAGGCAGGAGACAGCGTCGAGCGGGATCAGATTCTGGTGGTGATCTCCTAGGGAAGCTGCCGTGCCCACCTTCGCCGTTAACGGCCACAATCTCTACTACGAAATCCGGGGAGACGAGCGCCACCCACCGCTTGTGCTCCTGCATCATGGCCTCGGTGCGGTCTCTGAGTGGGAACCGCTGATTCAGCATTTCTCACCTCGCTACCGGGTGATCGCCTGTGATCGCTGGGGATATGGTCGTTCCGATCCGCGCCCCGACTTCGACTATGGCTATCTGCTGGCGGACACGCAGGAAGCGATCGCTCTACTCGATCACCTGGGTATAAAGAGGGCCTGCGTGATCGGGCACAGCGACGGGGGAACCATCGCACTTCTGCTCGCCAGCCAGCGCCCCGATCTGGTGCGGGCGATGGTCGTTGAGGCGGCGCACATTTACTACGAACCCAAAATACACCGGGGCATCAGCTATATGCTGGGCGGCTTGCGGAAGGGCTGGCTGCGGCCCTACCTGATAAATCTGCACGGGGAGAAAGGCCCGGCGCTCGGCGAGCGCTGGCTGACGCACTGGCTTGAGGAAAGCAATGTCCCGGCGGACCTTGTCGCCCCGGACGCGCTCAGCCGGATCGCCTGTCCGGTGCTGGTTGTGCAGGGTGAGGATGACGAGTACGCCACCCCTCAGCATGCGATTGATATTGCCGCCGCCCTGCCGGAGAGCGAACTGTGGTTGATCCCCGGCTGCGGACACATTCCTCATGCCGCAGTAAAGGAGCAGTTCCTTGAGCGGGTGGAAGCGTTCTTCCGCCGCGCAGGTGTGGAGGGTGAGGTCGGATGAACAACTCCCTGCACCTCAACAACGTGATCCTGCTCACGGTCTTCATAGGGGGTTGCCTGCTGGCGCTCCAGCGGACGGAGCCCGGACGGCGCTGGCTGACGGCCCTTGTGCTCGTGCTGCCGGTGGGATATCTCCTGTATCGCTGGGCCATCTTCCGGGGGCAGGTTCGGGAGGCGCTGATCGCCGCCGGTGCGGCGCTGGTGCTTAACGGGTTGTTCTGGGGGCTTTACGGTCGCCGCCATCCGCCCCTCTCCAGCGACATGATCCGGGTGATAGGAATGGAAGACGAGGATTCCGCCACCTGAGCGATCCGCTCACAGGTCGGCGTTATGACACAGGGCGGCCCACTCCTTTGAGGGGCCGCCTGTGCCTTTCTCAGAAACGGGAGTGTTCGCAGGGGTTCCCGTCAGCGGACAAACTGGAACCCCCGTCGGTAGGCGACGATCTTACGGGAATAATTGGATACATACCTTTTGAGCTGGCTCTCCAGCATGCGCCAGCGCTCGCTCTCCAGCAGATTCTCCAGAGTGTCCAGGTCCTCGGTGACGAAGCTTGCCATCCGCAGCGGGTAATCGCCATAGGCGGTGTGCCAGGCCTCCGTCATATAGACGCCCATCTCCTGAAGAGCAGGGACAAACTCGCCCAGGATGAACTGATAGTAGCGGTCATGGTTAGATGGTATAACATCGAACGAGATGATCATCTTGTAACGCGGGATGATGATGCCCCGCTCCTGAGGAGTCATCTTTGCCTATCCTTCCGCCCCCGTATGGCCTGCTGTCTTCCCTCACCACTCCGGGCAGGATCAGGACCAGATGCCGGGGATCGCCGTCCCGCAGGAGGGACAGGTTCCCTCAGCCGTGATCCGATTTTCGAGTACCCAGAACCCGCGACGCTTGATCAGAGTGGCCCGGCACGTTGGGCAGCGGGTATCTTCCCACTCCCGCAGATGCCCCGGCAGGTTGCCCGCGTAGACGAATTTCAGCCCGGCCTCGACGCCGATCTCGGCTGCCCGCAGGAGCGTGGAGGCCGGAGTTGCGCCCCGGTCGGTCATCTTGTAATCGGGATGGAAGGCCGTCACATGCCAGGGGATATCGGGCGAAACGGAACTGATAAAGCGAGCCGCGTCCCGTAGCTCGTCGTCGCTGTCGTTCATGCCGGGGATGATCAACGTGACGACCTCGACCCACATCCCCAGTTCGTGCGTCATCTTGATGGTGTCCAGCACATGCTGGAGCACGCCCCCGATGATCTTGCGGTAAGTCCGGTCGCTCATGGTCTTGAGGTCAATCTTGTAGCCGTCCAGCCAGGGGGCCAGATACTCCAGCACTTCGCGGGTGGCGTTCCCGTTGGAGACGTATAACGTGCGGAGACCGGCCTTGCGGGCCAGCTTGAATATCTCAACGGCCCACTCGGTGGTGATGAGCGGCTCGTTGTAGGTGCTGGCGATGCTGCGTGAGCCATGAGCGAGTGCCATCTCCACCAGTTGCTCGGCGGAGACCTCGTGCGGTGTCGTCCCGGCGGCCTTATCCCGCAGTGCCTGAGATGTCAGCCAGTTCTGGCAGAAGTCACAGCGGAAGTCGCAGCCCAGCATCCCGAAGCTGAGCGCCGTTGTGCCGGGCAGAACGTGGAAGAACGGTTTCTTCTCGACCGGGTCAACCTGCAGGGCCGCCACATAGCCGGACGGCACATACAGAACGCCGCCCCGGTTGTATCTCACCTGGCAGATGCCCCGCTTTCCGTCCCTGATCAGGCAGCGGTGGGCACAGGCATAGCAGCGAACCGATTTTTCCTCTTCGTCAACGACCTCGTACAGTTCGCCGGGGACACTCAGGCTGTCGAGAATTTCCCCCAGGGTTCGCGAACGTACTGCCATAATCGCATCACCCCTATCTTTGTGATTCGTTGGTGTCCGGAGCGTCGCTCTGGCGCTCCACAATTTAATTGTAGCACATTCGCCCCTGCCCGATCCGCCCGCCGCCGGTCTTGTTTCGGCCTGTCAACAGGTGTAAGCTAGACGGGGAAAGCTCCCCATTCGCAAACGGACCA
>DRKO01000173.1 GCA_011051745.1 Chloroflexota bacterium
CATCCCGTGCGGCATCTCCGATCGTGCGGTCACATCCATGCAGGCGTTGCTGGGCGAGAGGACGCCCCCCATGAGGGAGGTCATCGCCAGTTTTGAGGCCGCCTTTGCCGGGGTGTTCGGGTGTGAACTCATCCCCGCCAGGCTGGGGGAGCTGGTGGGGGCGAGCTGACTCGACAGCCCGCCCGCGCGTCATCTCCAGCCTATCCCCGCAGTTGTATCGCCGCCAGAAGACCTACAGCCGCATCTCCGATGAGTGGCCGGGGAAGACCCGCCCTCCGGTGAGATAGCTGTACACGTGGTTCACGGCGATTGCCGCCTGCCCGAAGCCCACCGCGATCAGATTCAGCGGCTCGGCGTCCTCCTGCTTGCAGATGTCGCCGGCGGCGTACACGCCGGGGATGTTCGTTTCGTGCCGCCCGTTAACGATGATGTACCGTCCGTCCAGCTCCAGCCCCCAGGATTTGATCGGCCCCAGGTCGGCCTTGAAGCCCAGGTTGAGCAGTACGTAATCCACTTCCAGATAGGTCTCTTCCCCCGTCCGGTTGTCGAAGATCGTCGCGCCGGTGATGTGATCGTTGCCGTGTATCTCGCGTAGCTCGTGCCACAGGCGCACATCCACGCTCGATTGCATCAATTCCGTGACGCTGCTGGCGTGGGCGCGGAACCCTTCCCGCCGATGAATCAGAGTCACGTGGCTGGCGTAGTCCTTCAAATTGAGCGCCCAGTCTACGGCGGAGTCTCCGCCCCCGATGATCAGGAGGCGTTTCTTGAAGAAGGGGCGCTTGTCCTGCACAAAATAGTACACGCCCCGCCCCTCGTAACGCTCCACGCTCTCGTTCTTCAGCCTGTTGGGCCGGAAGGCTCCGATGCCCCCGCAGATCACAACGGCGCGCGCGTAATGGGCCTGTTTGTCGGTCGTGACGGTGAGAACGCCGTCCTCGCCCCGCTCAAGCTGGTGCGCTTTCTCTTCGTAGCAGAAGGTCGGATGCCACTGTTCGCACTGCTCGACCAGATTCTTCACCAGGTCTTTAGCCAGAATGCGGGGCAACCCGGCCACATCGTAGATGTATTTCTCAGGGTAGAGGACGGCCAGTTGCCCGCCGGGCTGAGGCAGCGCCTCGATCACTTTGGTGCGCATCTCGCGCATACCGGCGTAGAACGCCCCGAACAGGCCGGTTGGGCCTGCCCCCAGGATGAGGATGTCGTAGATGTCTCGTTCGGTCATAAAGAGTCGCTTTCCTTCTCTGGCGAGAGATACATGTTACCGGTCTCAAATCTGTCATAGGTGATGGATTTTATCCAGAATGCGCCAAGTTTAACAGATCGGCAGGCCAGCCTGCCAGCGGGCGCCCGATCAGCGATGGGTAGTGTGCTGCTCTTCGGTGATCACCCGCCCCTCGTGGAGGGTGAGAACGCGGTCAACGCCACTCAACTCAGCCAGCCGGTGGGTGATGATCAGCGTGGTGCGTCCGCGCATCGCCGCCTCGATGGCTGCCATAACCGCCCTGCCGGTGATCGCGTCGAGGTTGGCCGCCGCCTCGTCGAGGATCAGGAGAGGCGCGTCCTTGAGCAGAACACGGGCAATTGCCAGCCGCTGGCGTTCGCCACCGCTCAACCGGACACCGTCTTCACCGATCCAGGTATCGTACCCGTCAGGCAGGGACTCGATGAAGTCGTGGATCCGGGCGGCCTTCGCCGCAGCGATGATCTGCCCGTCGGTGGCGGCGGGGCGGGCAATCAGCAGGTTCTCGCGGATGGTCGCGTTGAAGAGGTGCGTTCGCTGTGTGACCACGCCGATCCACGCACGCACATCATCCTGGCGATACTGCCGCAGATCGCGCCCGCCGAGCAGTATTTCCCCTTCTTCGTAGTCCCAGAAGCGCAGCAGAAGGTTGACCAGCGTGGACTTGCCCGCGCCGCTCGCGCCGACAATGGCAAGCCGCTCACCCTCGGCCAGCGAGAAGCTCACGTCCTGAAGGACGGGCGGATCATCCGGCCCGTAGCGGAAGGAGAGATGCCTCACCTCCAGATCGAAGTGCGAGGGGGCAGGGGCAGGGTGCGGGGGATCGAGCACGGCGGGGGACTCGCCGGTGATCTCAAACAGCCGGTGGGCTGCTTCAAGCGTGTTGCCCAGATGCCGGGCCGCGAGCGGCAGGGAGGCGGCGGCCTCGAAGCTGGCGAGGACGGCAAGCGCGATGGATGCCAGAAAAACACCCTGAACGCGGGGGATGGCGGCAACCAGCACGCCGACCACCGCCCCACCGGTGACGAGCAACAGCAGGCTATCTTTGAGGGCCTCAACACGGGTGAGGGTGGCCTGACGGTGGGCCAGCGTTCGACTCAGCCGCTCGACTTCGCTCGCCCTGCGTCCGGCGGCGTTGAAGGCCAGCAGGTCGCCCATCCCCTGAAGACTCTCAACCAGCGCGGCGTTGAGCCGGGCACGCGCAACGACACTCGCACGCCCGGCCCGGCTGCCAAGCCACCCGATCAACAGGGGGAGAACGACACCGCCAAGCACATAGAAAGCCAGAAGGGGCAACGCCACCTGCGGGCCGAAGAACCACACGAAGACCAGCATCCCGGCGACGGTGAGCAGGGCGACAAGCGGCGGCCCGACGACGTGCATATACAGGTTCTCCAGCTCGTCAATGTCCGAGAGAACCCGGCTGAGCAGGTCGCCGCTCTGCCGATCAACGAGGCGGGCAGGCGCGAGCGGCTCCAGCCGCTCGTAGAACCAGACGCGAATGCGCTTGAGCAGACGGAAGGTCGTGTCATGGGAAACGAGCCGCTCAACGTAGCGAAACACCCCGCGCGCGATACCGAAAGCCCGCACGCCGACGATTGCGAGCTGGAGATCGGCGATGGAAGGATGAAGCGCTGCCGCCGCGATCAGCCATGCGCTGAGGCCCATCAGACCCACGCTGCTGCCTGCCGTCAGGAAGCCAAGCAGGCCGGAGAGGGCCATCCGACCCCAGAAGGGACGGGCGAGATCGAACAACCCCCGGAACGCCGATGG